>DGPZ01000126.1 GCA_002390675.1 Deltaproteobacteria bacterium UBA4427 | reverse complement strand
CGCTGAAGGACGTCGACGTTCCTCCGGGCAGTGGCCGGGATAGCGGCCGGGATTGTACCTCGGGTAAGGACGTTCGATGAACGGTGACTCACTGTACGGCGCACTTCCCATCCCGCTTCAAAACCTTGCCTGCACCTACGCCGGCTGGCAGCGCGCGCGGATGCGGTACACGCCGTATTTTCATCAGACCCTCGCGAGTTGGATGGAGTCGGGCTGGAGCTCGGAGGAGGCCCTTCGGTCATTGCAACAAGCGCGATTGATCTCGCTCGTCGAGCGTGCGCGGGAGGCAGTGCCCCACTATGCGAGTCTCGATGTACCACCGCCAGTTGCGGATTCCGATCCGGTCACTGGGATCGAAAAAATCCTCGACGCGTTCCCGGTTCTCGAAAAGACCGTCTATCGAGACGCGCCAGAATTATTTTTGTCCAAAGCGATCGACCACACGACGCTGATTAAGGGCAAGACGAGTGGGACGACGGGGATGGCGCTCCCCCTTTGGTACACGCGGGAGGCGGTAGCGGAGGAATTCGTGGCCGTATGGCGTCTTCGCGTTCATCACGGAATACAGTTGGGCGACCCTCATTTGACGTTAGGCGGACGATCGATTGTTCCGCTCAATCAGATAAAAGCGCCATTTTGGAGGCGAAATTCCTGGGCGAAACAGACCTTGTTCTCCCTCTACCATATGTCCGTTGATAATCTGCCCGCATACGTAGACGCGATCCACGAAACGGCCGCGACGTACATTCAGGGGTATCCGTCTTCGTTCTACCTGCTCGGGCGAGCAATGCTTGAGCAAGGTCGACCGCTACCGAAAGGGAAGTTCAAAGCGGTCCTGCCCTCTTCTGAATCGCTCCTCGCATTTCATGCCGAAGTGATCACGACGGCCTTCAATGCTCCGATTCTCGACCGCTACGGCGCGAGCGAGCTTGCGGTTTCGATGACCGGTTGTCGGGAGGGCCACCTTCATGTAGACATGGAGTTTGGCATCGTTGAAGTCGAGGTCGAAGAAGAAACCGACGAATGGGTTCGTGGGCCACTCGTCGTTACCGGGTTCGCCAACGATGCGACCCCCCTCATTCGCTACAAGATCGGCGATGTAGGGACGCGTTCGAAGCAGTCGTGTGCATGCGGCCGGCCCGGCGACGTCTTTCTCGATGTAGATGGTCGTGTCGAAGATTACGTGGTCACACCGGACGGCCGATGGATCGGTCGTCTGGATCACATTTTCAAAGAGCAGAGAGACATCGCGGAGGCTCAGATCCTTCAGGACGAGGCGGACGCAATCGAAGTACGTTTGATTCGTCAGCCGAGCTTTAGCGATGACTCAGAAGCGAAACTGCTTCGAGAAATTCGATCTCGACTCGGGAATGACATTCGGATCGATCTGAACTTCGTCGACGAGATTCCTCGTGAGGCGAATGGTAAATTCCGCGCAGTCAAGTCTCGTGTGGGGAGGAACGGGTAATGGTTCGAGTTGGATTGGCACGTTGTGAGCCCACCTATGACGGAATCTCGGCGCCTTGGGGTCCAGGCAAGAACTATCCCGAGGTGAATCGCCTGCTAGGCGACTCGGCCGGCATCGGGCCCCATAACGAGGTCTATGCCGCGGTTCGTGCGGCGCTCTATGGTCTTGGCCTCGACGCACAGCGCTACGGAACCGCGGATTGGAACCCAATCGGGGATCTCGTCTCTCCCGGACGGCGAATCATCCTCAAGCCCAATTTGATTCGACATTGGAATCCGGCGGACGACGGTCGTGGTGGCACGGTTGGGAGCGTAATTACCCACGGCGCCGTGATTCGAGCGGTCGCCGACTACGCGATGATCGCCGCGGGTGCCGATGGCAGCGTCGCGATCGCCGAAGCCCCGCAAATGGACTGCGACTTCGAGCAAATTCGCGAAATTGCGGGACTTGATAAAATTAGGCTGGAATACGATCGGGTACTCAACCGAGAGTTCGAAGTGATCGACCTGCGGCGCGAAGCCGTGATCATGCGTGATGGCGTGATCGTAGACCGGCGACCTTTGCCAGGTGATCCGCTTGGGTACCGGGCGGTGGATCTCGGCGAAGAGAGCTTCTTTACGGGTTCAGGCCTCGATCCGAATCGCTTCAGGGGAGCGGACTACGATGCGGGGCCAACGGCCGAGCATCACAAGAATGGCCGAAACGCCTACTTGCTGTCGGAGACGGTTCTCTCTGCGGACCTTGTCATCAATTTGCCGAAGCTCAAAACGCATAAGAAGACGGGCGTCACGCTCGCGATCAAGAATCTCGTTGGCATCAATGGTGACAAGAACTGGCTTCCGCACCACAGCCTGGGGTCTGTTGATGATGGGGGAGACGAGTTTCCGAACAGTCGACTCATCGATCGAGTGCGTAGCCGAGCGACGGAGATAGCACGTCCGCTGCTTGCCAAGGGCCGCGCGCTTAAGTTGATTCAGGTGTACCGGCAGATTGAAACGGCGACGCGCGGCGACCAGTTCATTCGCAGTGGCAACTGGCACGGGAACCGCACGACGTGGCGCATGTGCTGTGACCTGAATCGATGCCTCTATTACAGCGATAAGGATGGCTTAAATCTTGGTGCTGATGCCCCCGTTCGAACGGTGCTGACAATTATCGATGGAGTATTGGCGGGGGAAGGAGAGGGCCCACTTGCCCCTACCGACGTCCGCTTGGGCGCGGTGCTCGCAAGTACGGATCCCGTCGCTGTCGACCTGGTCGCCGTTCGTTTGATGGGCTTCGATGAACGCAAGATCGAGAAGCTCGTGGGTCCGATGCGCGATGAAGGTCAGCGCATCACGCTTGTGCGCGACGCCGAAGATGTCGAAGTTGCTGAGCTTCGCGCGGGAGCCCAAGAGCTGAACATGAGAAGCCTCGATGAAATTACGGCAGAGAAAGTATTCGAACCGCATGCCGGCTGGGTCGGCCATATCGAGCGAGCGGAGAAGGATCAATGAAACAGATTCTGCAAAATGCGCGAAGCGGTTCTCTCGAAATCGTCGATGTCCCAGCGCCTGCAGTCGGCGCGGGCTTCGTCCTCGTCCGGAATGCGTACTCCGTGATGTCTCCGGGAACGGAGAAGATGGCGATGGACTTTGCTCGAAAATCGCTTCTCGGCAAAGCGCGAAGCCGTCCCGAGCTCGTCAAACAGGTCGTCCGCAAGCTGCAGCAAGACGGACCGCTTCCCACGTATCGAACAGTCGTAAATCGACTCGATGCACCTCAGCCGCTTGGTTACGCAACTGCCGGAACCGTGGTGTCCGTCGGTCAGGGCGTTACGACATTGTGTCCGGGCGATCGGGTTGCTTGTGCGGGCGCGGGGTACGCCAATCATGCGGAACTCGTTGTGGTCCCTGAGAATCTGACAGCGCACGTTCCAGCCGCACTCTCACTTGACCGCGCTGCTTTCGCGACGCTCGGCGCAATCGCCATGCAAGGTCTGCGTGTGGCTGACCCGACGCTTGGCGAAGTTGTCGCCGTGATCGGGCTCGGGCTCATCGGGCAGCTCACGGTTCAGCTTCTGCTGGCGAACGGGTGCCGCGTCTACGGTATTGATTTGGATCAGAACCGCGTCGAACAAGCGATGGCACTTGGCATGGATTGGGGAGGGGCGCCGACCGTCGATCATATGCCGATTCTGGCGAACGCGACGGGTGGTCACGGCGTGGACATAGCGATCGTGACCGCGGCTTCGAACAGCTCCGCGCCCATCGAGTTGAGCGTCGAACTCTGCCGGCACCGTGGACGGATCGTTGCAGTCGGCGCCACAGCGATGGACCTCGATCGGAACGCGTTTTATGCAAAGGAACTCGAACTCCGCATGAGCATGTCATACGGACCGGGACGCTACGATCGAAAATATGAGGAGCTCGGGCTTGACTACCCGATTGCGTACGCTCGCTGGACCGAGCAACGAAATTTGCAGGCCTTTCTCGAACTCGCAGCCCGCGGATCGATCGACCCGATGAGTATGGATATCGATCTTGTCGATTTCGATGCTGCGACGGAGAGCTACGAACGTTTGGCGAAGGGGGAACGGCCAGCGCTTGCAGCCATTTTCAAGTACGGCGAGCATATCGACGATCGCCGCACACGCGATCTCTCTGCGACCGCGAATACGAAGCCTCGGAAGAAGGCCGAAACCGAGGTCGGTGTCGCCTTTATTGGTGCAGGGAACTACGCGAAGGGCGTTCTCCTGCCGGCTCTTGCCCGTGTCGACGACGCCCGAATGCAGTCAATCGTCACCACTACGGGCCCGTCTGCCCAGGCGACAGGTGAGCGATTCGGCTTCTCGGTTTGTGGGACGGACGTAGCTGCTGCTTTGTGGGACGACTCTGTTGATTTGGCGTTCGTTACGACGCAACACGATACGCACGCGCGCTATGCAATAGAGGCCATGGATGCAGGTAAGGCCGTCTGGCTAGAAAAACCGATCGGCCTAACAGTAGAAGAAATCGATCAGGTCGCGGCTGCGGCGGCGCGACCCGACGTGTTTTTGATGGTCGGTTTCAATCGTCGTTTTTCGAGCCATGCCGTCGCGATCGCCGAGGCGTTCGCCAAACGTACAGGGCCCATGTTCATTCAGTACACAGTTGCTGCGGGGCCGCCGCCGACTGGCACGTGGATCACGGATTCGACCGTCGGCGGAGGACGCCTTATTGGAGAAGCCTGTCATTTCGTCGATCTTTGTTCTTTCGTTGTCGGCGCGACGCCTAATAGCGTCTTCGCCCGGCGTCTAGGGAACGACCCTCTGACGGACGACTCGACCATGTTTTTACTCGCCTACCCGGACGGTTCGACCGCGAGTGTGAGCTATCTCGCGAACGCGAGCACGGAGCTTCCCAAGGAGCGCTTTGAGGTGCACTGCGACGGTCGGAGCGCGCGCTGTGACAATTATCGACTATCCGAATTGCCTGACGGCAAGCGGGTCAAGGGTCTCAATCAGGACAAGGGCCAGGATCAAGCAGTTCGAGCAACGATCGCCGCGGTGAGGTCCGGTGGGCCAGCCCCGATTTCGCTCCACGAAATTATCCAGGTATCGCGAGCAACGCAGGCGATCGAAGACTCGATCCGAAGCGGAGCCGCCGAGCCGGTGGGTGCCTGAGTATGGTTTTCTCGTCATGAGTCAGAGCAAGTTCGTCTACTTCGTTCATGTCGAGCGCGCAGGCGGAACCACGCTTCACCGCATCCTGCAGAATATGTTCCCGCGCTATCTGGCGCTTCGACCGTGGTGGTGCTGGGCGAACGAGCCGGAGAATGCGGTCCAGCGGGAGGAACTCTCGGCCCTTTGTCGATGGTTGCCAGGTCTCGCGGGTGTGGGCGGGCATACGACGCGATCGTGGAACGTTGGCCCGCGCTTGGATTCGCACCTAAATAGGCACTCAAATGAGCACTTAGGCGGGCGAGAGGTTCTGCGTTTCACATTTCTTCGCGACCCAATTGCGCGCTACATGTCGCATTTTAACTACCAGCGTGTGCGCATGGGCATACCTTGGACGATCGATGAGTTTGTCGCGGAGAAGCGCTTCGCGAATTATCACACCAAGCGTTATTCGGGCGGCTTCGACCTCGACGAGGCGAAGCGTGCCCTTGATGAGGACTTCGACTTCGTTGGCCTCACGGACCGATTCGATGAGTCGCTACTACTTTGGCGTCACGCGCTCGGTCGACCTGACTTATCGGTGCAGTACGAGCGCGAAAATGCGCTGAAAGAGGCCGACCTCATTAGATTCGACGATCTTTCTGCGAAGCAGCGGCTGGCAGTTGAGGATGCGAATGCCCTGGATCTTGAGCTCATCGAATACGGTAGGGAGACAATCTTCGCGCAACAGCATCGCGCGTACCCGGGGGACCTCGAACAGGAGCTTGTCATCCTGCGAGATGCGAACGTCGGTTTTCAGTTTCCGCGCTGGAGGGCGCGTTTGATGTGGCCCTTGATCAAGGTCGCGAAAGAATTGATTGAGCCCGTGTTGCACGCAAAGCACGATAGGCCGAGGCCGACCCGCAGGTGAGTCCGAACGACAACGCCTCCGGCGACGGGACGATCGCCGTAAAGGTACGGGGAGCAGCGAAGCGCGCGTCGTCGATCGGACTCTTCGATTTGAGCACGTCAATGGGGCTCGTGATGGTAATGGGCTTCGTCCAGAATCTCGTCCTAGCGAGGGTTCTCGGTTCGGAGGGCTTCGGTCATATCTCTATCGTGAATGCGACAATGGGTTTCGGTCAGCTCTTCGGAGCAATGGGCATGACGGTGGCTGTCCTGCGACATGCCTCAGCGCAAGACGACAATGAAAGAGCCTGGGCCGTCTACCGGATCGGCCTCCCCCTCATTCTTGCTGCGTCGCTTGCCGTTTCACTTTTGATTGTGAGCATCACTTACTCCCCGCTCTGGGTTTTTGATCGACTTGCGGGAGATTGGATGCCGCTTATGGCCCTCGGTCTGCCCGCGTCGGTTCTTTTTCTACTGAATACGAAGTATCTGCAGTCGCGCGAGCGCATGCGAGAGAAGGCCGTCCTCGAGTTTTTGAATCGTGCCGCAGTCTTTCTCGGCGCAGTCGCCGGCGCGGTTCTCTACGGATTCGAAGGCTTCGTGTACGGGAGTCTCGCTGGACTCGTCGTTGGAATGATGAACTCGGTGATTCGACTCCAAGCCATTAGGCCGGAACGCCGGGTTGCGTCCCCTGTGAGTCGCGGCGAGCTCATGAACTTTGGCGTATGGAGTGTCTTTACAGGGGTGATGGGATACGTGCTGACGGCGGCTGACGTCTTCTGCATTTCGGCCCTCACCCAGGATGCACAACTAACGGGTATCTACGGACTGGCCGTCGTATTGCAGCGTGTTGCCCGCATTCCGGCTGTTGCCTACGCCGATGCGACTTTCCCGTCCCTTGTTCGAAGTGCAGATTCTTCGATGTTCTTCGCTGCGACTGTCAGACGCATGCGACGGAATATGCTCTTACTTGCGGGCGGCACCAGCCTCGCAATTGCTTTGGCTGCTCCCGTCTTCGTTCCGCTCACTTTCGGAGCGGACTACGAACCGTCCGTCGCACCGCTGCTGTTGTTGTTGATCGGTCAGGTTGCCTGGGCGTCGGGTGCTATTCACGGTCGGTCCCTCGTCGCGAAGGGATTCGTTCGGGCAAATTTTTCGGCGTCCGCGGTCGCAGCGGCGATCAACATAGGAGCAAACCTTACGCTGATTCCCAAATACGGAATCATCGGTGCGGCGATCGCGACGGTAATTAGCCAGGTTCTCTGGGCCGTGTGCGTCGTGTTGATTTGTCGCGTGGCGGAGCCTCGACTCGAACCATCCGAGGTTTGATATGCCCGCCCGCGTGGCCCACTCATTGTCGATAGCGCCCGCGCAGTTCCAGGCTTCGCGAGCGCATTTGTTCTCGAACCGATCGGTCGAGAGGAGGGTTTATTGAAAGTGGCCGAATCACCAATCCGAGTCCTAGTCGCAGG
>DGPZ01000169.1 GCA_002390675.1 Deltaproteobacteria bacterium UBA4427 | reverse complement strand
CGCTAATCACGAAGAAGACATCGACACCGACGAAGCCGCCCGCGAACGCGTCGACCTCGAAGTGGAACAAGACGACGACCAGGACCGCAATCGCTCGCAGGCCGTCGATGTCGGGTCGATATCCGGCGCTGGCGGCCAACGTCGAAGTAGATGTCGCCATTTAAATCACGCCCGCGCGATGAGCGCGCCTTCCACCTTGCTTCGCAGCCCAGTCAAAAGCGCCGGGAACGACGTCTCCTGCTCTCGTGGCGCTGCAAAATAGTCCCAGTAGTACTTGTCGACGCACTCCTCCCACATGTCTCGGGAATCGAGTGCGTTTCCAAACAGATCGAAGAGCGAGTAATCGTACGCCTCCATCAAGTCGAACAACGTGCCGCGCTGTTTGCCGTACGCTTCGTAGGCCGCGGCACCGTACTCGATTGAGAGCAAGGGGCGAAGGCGTCTGATAGTGGCCTCGCCCCCGACCAGGATGTCGACCTCGCTCCCTTCGGTATCGATCTTGACGAAATCGAGTCTCTCGAAGCCGACACAAAACTCGTCGAGGGTCGCGACTTCGACTTGAAACTTCTCGAGGTTCGCGATGCCCGGGTTGTTGTAGCGGCGCTCACGCAGCCCCGATTCCTCCGGGCTGTTCGTGTTGAAAACGAATTCCGCCGTGCCGGCTTTCGCGCCCATCGCACACTCATGAACCGTGACGTGCGCGTCATTCGAATAACGTTCCTGGAGTGCCGTTGCGTGGGTAGGAAGCGGCTCGAAGATTGCGAGTTTCGCGCAACCGATCTCGTGACAGAAAACGTGAGAATGGCGTGCTGCATGGCCGCCAATATCGATCACGTGAGACTCTTTCGAAAGAAACGTGCGGTACCCAAACTCGAGTATCTGCTCCCAGTCGATGTCGGTATTCCGGTACTCCGCTTTCAGCTCATTGAGACAATCGATCGCTTTCATCACAGCAGCGCATCCTTCAGTTTCAAAAGAGGCTCGGGCATCAGAACCGGAATTCCGTGCTTCTCGTCACGGAAAAACCCGGTGTGCCCCGAGATGAAGCACCCTTTGATCAGTCGACCATCAGCCCGAAAAGCGTTGCAGATCGGAGAAATCACGCTGTCAGGATCAGGCGCCTCAATAATACGTCCTGCCACGAAATCCTCCGGTTCACATTCGTCTGAGAAGACGCCTGAGCGCGGATCTAGGCGCGGCAAGAGTTTTATTGCATCGACAGCGGAAATCTCGAGGTCGACATCCATCCAGAGGCACGCGATCTGACTTCGATCGTAGAGGCCGACTGTCTCCGAAAAGAACCCTCGGTGAAAACGAACCGGAGCAAGATTGCCAAACTCGCGCACATTGGCTCGCACTTCCTCGTAGGACCCCATGAACTCACCCTTCCGGTAGAGCTGCGAGTCAGATTCGGGCAACCCCTCGAAGGAATCAAAGACGTCCATCGTCATCCCGAGACGAAAGCAAGCCTCGCTGAGGGCAGCCGTGCTGAACCCCTTAAAGCTGCCGAACTCACAAAGGCTGCCCGTCACGCCGTGACTCCGGAGCGTCGCGAGATGATGACAGATCACGAAAAGTTCAATCGGCGACGTCGCAACTCCTTGTATGTCTTTCTGATCCAGCGTCGGTGTGCGATTCAACGCAGGGAAATTCTTTGCGTTGAAGTCGANNCCGCATCCACATTTCGCGCAGATACGAAAAGTACCAGAAGAGCCCCGCCGTATCGCGAGATGCCCGTTTCGAAGCCGTGATCAGGTCGTCGACGGCCACGTCAACCCGAGCCGCCGTCCAAGCACGGTCATCCGTCAGACCCTCCCCACGCATCAGGCGAAGCACTCGCCCGACTTCGACCGGAAAGGGAGATGCGCAGGACAAATTAGGCACGTCGGCCTCGAGCGACTCAACCTCTTCAGCGGGTCCATCCATTAAGAGCCGCGCCGGCGAACTCGCATCAACGTAACGATTTGGCAGCTGGGCCGTCGGAATCGTCACACTCCGGGACGTGCAGAGCTCGCCGCTCAGCGACCGAGCAACGACATAAACAGAGACCTCGGCCTTCTCTGCCTCTATGAGGTCACTCGGAGCGAAAGGGTACGTAAAACCGCTCCTTCCAGCCTCGGGCACCCCTGGCAAGGAATCACTAACATCGGCACGATAGGCCCCATAGGTAGCCGTTCCCACCCGACGATCTTCGACGAAGACATCGATCATCAGCATGCCTTCCTCGTGGAGAGCCCAGCCCGAGAGATAATCCTGATTCGCGTGATCGATCTCGGCTCTGGGATTGATACGTCCGGGCGAATCGGCCACCGATCCCTCACTTCGTCCGCCAGCATCGGAACTCGTGCCCAGGCTAGCCGTCTCCCCCTCCTCAGCCTTCACGCCGGTCGGTCCGCGATCTGTGCTTGCCATGTTCGGTGCCAATCAATCTTCTCCACGGAGTGCTCCGCTAGCTGTCCCGCAAGCCAACTAACATCTGAGACAGGATAGCCGAGCTCCCGCAGCCGGAGCGACAGCATGTGCTCATTCAAGATCGCGACCGTCTTCGCCTCAAAGAGCGGAAGGGTTTCAATCGCCAGGTCGAATCGGGAATGCCAAACTACTCCCTGGCCCGTGCCCCCGCCGGTCAGCCACGAAATAATAAAATCCTGAAGGCCCTTGGAGATCGGAGCATCGGGCAAGAAAGGCTCCTTGGGGTCGCCCGAGAAGAGTTCCTCCGGACGTTCGAAGGAAACGACGGATCGAAGCCGATCGACGCCCTCTCTCGGCACAAAGAAAAAAGAAGTCCGGACCCAGTGCTGGGAGTCACGTCCGAGAATTTTGATCTCATCATCGAAATAGTCGACATGGCCGACGACGGATTTCGCCTGAAAGGCCGCAGCCAAGACATCTCCGCTGAACCGGTCGAGATAGTCGGTATACAACGAATCGAAGGCACTCGTGGCAAAATGGATTAGGTCTGGGTTCTGTCTAGTGCGATCAAGGTAGGCCAGACCACGATCCCAGGCTGAAAATTCGCGGATCGAGTTATCACCTCCAACGATCACTGCATGAGCGTCGAGGCGTTCGAGTTCGCACCGCGGTCGGGAATTGTCCACCATGACCGTCGTGCGAATCGCGGTGGGGAGTTTGGCCTCGAAGAAGGCATCGATCTTGGCCTTCGCCGCAAAGATTGATGGGCGCTCGTGCCCGACTAATACCGTTGCAATTCGTAGCCGCATCGCCCGATCAGCCCCCTCGCGTCATGTGGTGGACATTGGCCGCATCAAAAAAGGCCTGGCGACGATTCCAATTCGAGGAGGTGGTCTTGGCTATGCGGTTTTCGATGAAGCGCAGGGTTTTTGCTGCGACATCGACATGATTATCGGGGACCGCGGTGGGTGCAAGTTCGTTTCCCAGAGGCATTTCCTCGACGTCGAGCCCATGAAGCACGCGACCCACAAGTTCAACGAGATCGGTTCGTGTCTCGAAGGCGAGCAGTCGGCCGGGCCCGCGATAGCGATCTGCGAGTTCGTCGAGCAGTTTGGAGCGGCGTGCAATGACCGTTTTACCGTTGCTAAGACCGCGTATCACGGGAAATCCGAACCCTTCATACTGGGAAGGGTAGACGAGAACCCGAGCCTCGCTGTAAAGGCGGTCGATCGTATCCTGCTCAATTTCACCACTGGGAATCGCACTCAGCTGCGAGATGCCCTGATCGTGAAAGCCGAGACTCTTGAACGACTGGTAGGGAAAGGCGCTCACAAGGTCTGCGATGGTCGGCGCGAGCCATTTGTGAGGATAGTCGTTGCCGATAACAAAGATA
>DGPZ01000158.1:35778-50663 GCA_002390675.1 Deltaproteobacteria bacterium UBA4427 | reverse complement strand
GAAGCTGCCCGACGGATTACCGGATTACGATCGAGCGCTTCCGCGATGAGTTAGGCGACTGGCGTCTCTGCATCTTATCGCCTTTTGGGTCACGGATTCATGCGCCTTGGGCGCTCGCGATTGCGGCGCGGCTCGCGGCGCACGGAGACTACGATGCGCAGCCACTTTGGACAGATGATGGATTGATGTTCCGATTTGCGGATGCGGACCGCTTGCCCACCGCCGATCTCTTCTTGCCTGACCCCGACGAAGTCGAAGAGCTGGTGACTCAAGAGCTGGCGGGGTCGGCGCTCTTTGCTTCACAGTTTCGAGAGAACGCGGCCCGGGCACTTTTGCTGCCGAGGATGCGTCCGGGGGCGCGAACGCCGCTTTGGGTCCAGCGTTTGCGATCCCAAAACCTGCATGCCGTCGCCAAAGGCTTTCGCGATTTCCCGATCATGCTCGAAACTTACCGCTCGTGCCTCCAGGATGTTTTCGATTTACCCGGGCTTGTCGAGCTGATGTCGGGGATTCGTTCGCGGGAGATTGCGGTCGATGAGGTGGAGACGCGCTCGCCTTCGCCCTTTGCTAGGTCCCTCGTCTTCTCGTATACGGCGACCTATCTCTATCAGCTGGATATGCCCGCGGCGGAGCGCCGAACGCAAGCGCTGGCCCTCGATCGTCATATGCTTCGCGAGTTGCTCGGCGCGGAAGCGCTTAGGGAACTCCTCGACCCTGGGGTGATCGACCGGGTCGAAGCGCGGCGGCAGGGCATCGATCCGGAGCTTCAAGCTCGGCATACGGATGGGCTGCATGATCTCTTGCGACGCGTCGGAGACCTCACGCGCGAGGAAGTGGCTGCGCGATTCGAAGGGGATTCGTCGAGCGCGATTGAGGAAGGCCTCCAGTCACATCGCTTCGCGGAAGTTCAAATGGCTGAGCCGAGGTTGATCGCGGCCGAAGATGCTGGTCTCTACCGCGACGCACTCGGGATCAAAATCTCGGACGGCTTGCCTAAGGCGTTCCTCGAACAAAGCGCGAGCCCTCTCGAGCAACTTCTCACGCGTTATGCACGAACCCACGGTCCCTTCGAGACGGCCAGGGTGGCGACGCGTTTCGGGATCGTCCCCGGCCAATTGGATCCGGTGCTCGCCTCGCTGTCGACACGCGGGAAACTGATCGCGGGAGAGTTTGATCCGCGGGGCCATGAGAAGGAATGGGTCGATCCGGAAATCCTGCGGCGCATTAAGCGCGGCACTCTAGAACGCCTCCGCGGCGAAATCTCACCCGTCGACGGCGAAGTGTTTGCACGCTTCCTGATTGATTGGCACGGGATCGATCAAGGGCGAAAGGGCGAGACTCGACTCGATGAAGTGATCGATCTCCTCGAAGGACTGCCGCTCTCCTTCGCAGAACTCGAACGCGCGATTTTGCCGGCGCGGATTCCCGGAGACGGCTCACGCTTGCTTGACGAACGCGGCTCGCAGGGTGGCCTCGTGTGGGTGGGGCATCGCGCGTTAGGCGAAAAGGATGGTCGGGTCGCGCTCTACCGACGGGAGAACATTGCAGCGCTCTTCGACCCGCGCGGATTGTCGGGATCTGAAGGGAATGACAGGGCAGTCGACAAAGCAGATGAAGAAGACTCCTTCGGGCCGATTCACAAAGAGCTACTCGCTCGACTTGAGTCTTGTGGCGCGTCTTTTTACGGCGAGCTGATTCATGGTATCGAAGCCCCCGGTAGAGAAGATCTGTTCAAGGCGCTTTGGGATCTCGTTTGGGCAGGACTTGTTACGAACGACACTTTTGCACCGCTGCGCGCGCTCGCAGTTCGCGCCGTACCGAGCAAGCGTCGCGGCCGACGCGCGCCCCCGACCGCAACAGCGGGGCGATGGTCTCTTGTCGCCCCGCTCCTAGAGCAGAAGCCGAATGCAACCGAGCGACTTCATGCGAGCACGCTTCTTTATCTTGATCGACACGGAATCGTTTCGCGAGAGTCGATGGGGATTGAATCTCAAGCCGGTGGCTTTGGTGCAATTTATCCGGTCCTGCGTGAGATGGAGGAGACGGGCCGAATTCGTCGCGGCCATTTTGTCGAAGGGATGACGAGCGCGCAGCTGGCCGCGCCGGGCGCCGTCGATCGTATGCGTGCGCTTCGCGAGCGTCCCGAAAAGCCCGAGGCCGTGCTGCTTGCTACGACGGATCCCGCGCAGCCCTACGGCGTGCAGTTGCCGTGGCCAGCCACGAGACTTGATTCGGGGAAGCCGCGGCGAGCAGTTGGAGCGTATATTGTGTTAGTTGACGGACGACCGTGTTTATTCGTGGACCGGGGCGGGGAGCGGATACTTTGTTTTGAGACGGATCTCGGTGATGGAAGCGACGCGGTCAACGCGGGCGACGCCGAAATCCGGATTGCGCGTGCGGCTCGGTGTCTCACGCGCAGCCTCGGCCGAATGGGGAAGTCGAGGGTCTCAGTAGAAGAGATCGATGGAGAGCGCGCCCGTCGGTCGAGTCTCGTCGGTATTTTTACGAGCGCCGGTTTTCGAGCGGGGTACCGAGGCCTGGAAGTCGATCGGGTCGTGGAAACGTCTACAGCTCACGAATGAGTGGATGTCGTCAACTTAACATTCTGCGCGCCCATAAACATGGCTGTCCCCACGGACACGATCGACAAGGCTGTCCCGACCGTGAAGGCGAGAGCAAATGCGCCCGGCGTTTTTTCGCCGCCGTAGGCGAGCATCAGCAAGGTGATTCCGAATGCCGCACCGCTCTGACCCATCAGCCGGTTGCTTGCGGCCGCGACGCCTAAGTCTGACTCGTGGACCGACCGCGAGATCGCCGCCGTGATCGATGGCTGGCTCAGCCCATGTCCGACGCCTTGCAATACGAGTCCCAGCAAGAACGGTGCGAGGTATTCATTCGCGGCCGCAAAGACCGTGATCGCGAGACCTAGCGTCATGATCGCGCAGCCGAAGATTGAGGCCTTGCGTTCGCCCCAGGCTTCGCCGATTCGGCCGCCTATGGGGGAGGCGAGGGTGAGGGCGCCGGTACGCATGAGGATCATGAAGGCGATGAGTGTGGCGGTGTAGCCGAGGTTTTGCAGGTAAAGCGGCGCGATCACGAAGGCCCCCATGTAGGCGGAACTGGTCATGGCATTTGTGACGAGGGTGGCGGAGAAGTTGCGGGCGCGGAAGAAGGCGAGGGGCAGGAGGGGGTCCTTGACGCGCTTTTCGATGGCCACGAAGAGGAGGAGGGAGAGAATGCCGACGGCGACACTGGATCCGACTAATAGGGCCGACACGTTTTCCGAACGAAGGCTGCCCAGGGCGAACATCAGGCCGCCGATTCCAAGGGCGAGGGCTATGGACCCAGCGAAGTCAAAGCGGACTCGCTTGGGTGTCGTCTCGCGCAGAACTGCGAAGGCGAGGGCGAGGGCGCAGAGGCTTAGGCCCGCTTGAAGCAGGAAGACGATGCGCCAGCCGACGAGGTCGACGAGTGGTCCGCCTATAGCGACGCCTAACGCCGGGGCAGCTGCGGTCGTCATAGACCACCAGCCCATGGCACGGACGCGTTCTTCGGGCGGATAGACCGAAAAAATTAGAGCCATGGAGGTTGGCTGCGTCGCGCCGCCAAGAATTGCGGCGAGGGCGCGGAAGCCTATGAGCGAGTATTCGTCCCAGGCGAAGGCCGTTAGGGCTGCGACGAGGGTTGCTCCGGTGAAGCCGGCGAGAAAGACCTTTCTATGTCCGCGGAGGTCACCGAGCTTTCCGAGTAGCGGGAAGAAGCAAGCCGATAGCAGCATGGGCGCGGAGATGACCCAAGCAAGTGTGGTCTCTGGCGCATCGAACTCGTCCGCAATCGGGGCGAGGGCGATCGTGAGAATCGTGATGGGGAACGAGGTGGCGAACATGCCGGCGAGGGCCGTAAAGAGAACGGCGCTCCGAAATCGACCGGCGTCTTCTAGGCGATCGTAGATGCGCTGTCGCCACGCTGGGATCGCGAGATGCGAAGGTTCGAGCCAGGCGACATCCTCGGAATTTGGATCTCCGCCTGGGATGGGTTTACCGTCTGTGTCGCGGAGGTCGGCCATCGGGGCCGCATCTTAGCGGCTTGCCGCGCGGCGAAGAGCGGCAAAGGCGCGGGGAAGCGCGAACGAGAGTTCTTCCCCGTGCGAGAGTGGTAATGTCGATCGCTCGAATTCGAGGCGCACCGGTCGCTCGCGCCGATGCCGGCTAGGAGATTCACAAGCATGAGCAGTCCCGCACCCGACCAGATCGAAGGGATAGATCTCACGATTCTCAATGCATGGATGGATGAGCAGGGATTGCCGGCGGGGGAGATCGGAAATCTCGAGCAACTCTTGGGCGGTACTCAGAATATCCTGGCGAAATTCGATCGCGGTGGGCAGAGCTTCGTGCTGCGTCGACCGCCGATTCATAAGCGCGCCAACAGTGACGAGACGATGCGGCGCGAAGCGCGGGTGCTCGCGGCGCTCAAGGGAAGCGATGTCCCGCATCCAGGAATGATCGCGGCCTGTCCCGATGAATCGATTCTCGGCGCGGCGTTCTACTTGATGGAGCCGATCGACGGCTTTAATGCGGGGCAGGGTACGCCGGAGACTCACGAGTCCGAAGAGTCTCGGCGGGCAATGGGTTTTTCGATGGCCGAGGGAATTGCTTCGCTCGGGGCCGTGGATTACAAGGCGGTCGGACTCGAGGGGCTCGGGCGACCCGACGGCTATCTCGAGCGTCAGGTATCGCGGTGGCAACATCAGCTCGACACGTACTCGGAGATGGAAGGCTATCCGGGGCCAGAGATTCCCGGCGTCGAGGAGGTGGCGACTTGGCTCGAAGCAAATCGCCCGGCGGACTCGCCTGCCGGGATTTTGCATGGCGATTATCACATCGCGAATGTCATGTTCCGCTCCGACGCTCCCAAGCTCGCGGCGATCGTTGACTGGGAACTCGCAACAATCGGCGATCCGCTGCTCGATTTGGGCGCTTTGATCGCGAGCTGGCCGGATATGGAGGGAAAGTCGCCGCTCGGGAATACGACGGGCGTGATGTCGGGGTTGCCGAGCATTCCGGAAATGATTGCTCACTACGGCGAGAGGACGACTCGCAATCTAGACGGGATCGATTGGTATGTCGTACTGGCTTGTTATCGCCTCGGGATCATCCTTGAAGGCACACATGCTCGCGCCTGCTCTGGGCGAGCACCCAAGCAGATCGGAGACATGCTCCACGCGACGACTCTCGGGCTCTTCCGCCGGGCGCTCGGCTTTATCTAGCGAAATCGCGGTAAGCCTCCCCTGCGCAGCTCCGCGTTGCGTCATCTCGGCATCACTCCCCTGCTAAGGTACCGTCAAATATGGATTTTTCAGTTCTTCCGCCAATTAATGCCGCCCTGAACACGATCGCTGCCGGCCTGCTCTTCTATGGCCGCCGCCTGATCCTGCGAGGTGAGGTCGAGCGTCACAAGCGCGTCATGCTGTCTGCGTTTGGGGTTTCGTCACTCTTCCTTCTTCTATACGTCAGTCATAAAGTCTCGCGGAACTTTGAGAATACGACGCTCAATGTCGAGGGCTGGGCGAAGTCGGCCTACCTGGTGTTGCTCGGATCCCACGTATTGCTCGCGATGACGGTGCCCGTACTCGCGATCGTCTTGATTCGACTGGGGCTGCGGGATGATCGAGCCAAGCACCGTCGCGTCGCGCGAATCGCATGGCCGGTTTGGATGTACGTGTCGGTGACCGGAGTGCTGATCTATCTGCTCCTCTACCCCTTCAATCCTGCGACCTAGGCTGATTCAAGCTCTGGGTTGAAGATTGGTGCAGCGGATCGTTGCGTAATTGTGGGCGCAGCGAATTGACTTTCGACGCGCCTTAGCATCCGGTTCTTCCGAGGTGGCGCTATGCTTCTAGAGCATTGTGGGAGGCCCTCAGGCTTGACTACCCGACAGCCCTTGGGCTAACTCGCGGACGGTCATCCCGGCTGTTTTGCCTCCCACCTCAGCAGCATCGCTCAGAGTTTCTCCTCCATTTGTTGAGTGGATGAGAATTCACGCCGAGCAGCTGGGTGGGATTTCCTGTTTTGCCTTTGGTGATTGCGGGAGAAGCGGTGCATACAGATGGACCGTGGTCGGTCGCTGAGGCGACTCGTGCCCGAAGCAGCCATAGATAGATAGATCGATCGATAGGCAGAGAAGGTTCCTGGCTAGTCCAGAGAATCCGAACGGACCGAAAAGAAGAGAAAAGAGAGAGAAAGAGGAATGACCTTGTTCGGGAAATTCATCGGAAATACCATGATTCGAGTGCTTCCCCTCGTCGCCGCTCTGGCGATTGGCGGGTTCGCGATCCAAGCAAGCGCAGAAGACGGCGAAGCCGATCTCGAGCGCGGAGAAGAGCTCTACTCGCTTTGCGTGAAGTGCCACAAGGCGGACGGCGGCGGCGACTCAGCGGTCCTAGCGCCCGCAATCGCCGGCATGCCGTCTTGGTACGTCGAGAAGCAGCTCCAGAACTTCAAGAGCGGTATCCGCGGCCTTCATGCCAAGGACACCGGCGGTCTCCGTATGTACCCCATGTCAAAGTGGCTCAGGACCGAGGCCGACCAGGAGGCCGTCGCCGCTTACGTTGCGAACATGCCGGCGACTCAGCCCGAGCGTGAACTCGAAGAGCATGGCGACGCTGCGAAGGGCGCTGGCTACTATGCAGTTTGTGGCGCTTGCCATGGCGCATCTGGCGAAGGCAACGAAGGCATGGGCGCTCCGCCGCTGATCGGTCAGTCCGATTGGTATCTCAAGAGCTCGATCGAGAAGTACAAGGCTGCGATTCGCGGCTCCGGCAAGGGTGACCCCTTTGGCGCTGCGATGATCGGGATGGTAGCGACGCTGCCCGATGATAATGCGATCCTCGACGTGATCGCGCACATCCAGAGCCTTGAGAAGTAGTTCTCTTCTTCCGCGTGACCCCCTTTGAGGGTCAAGATTGAACCGGAGAAAAAAGTATGTCCGAAGACGAAAACCATATTGAACCGCCGAACCCTCCTGCTGACGAACTAGCGACTCGCCTGTTCTACGTGGGTATGGTCGGCATCCTTACCTTCATCGCAGTCGTATTCATCTTCATCCTCTAGTTTTCCTCTAGAACGTCTCCGCCCAGTAGGCAGAGATTTCCCCTAGAGAACCCTGGACCAGCTTGTTAGGCCTTGCGGCCGCGAACCAAGCCAGGCCAGATCTGAGTAGATAGGCAGCCTCATGATTCTCGACTCATTGCTTCCGGCCGCGGCCTCTTCCTACGCAGCGGACATCGATACGCTCTTCGATGTCATTACGCTCTTGGTCGGGATCCCGTTCCTAATCTCCTGTTACCTCTTCTTCGCGTTCATCCTTCGCTTCAAGGCGAAGGAGGGCCATAAGGCGATGTACATCACGGGCACCGAGCATAAGTACATGAAGTGGATCCATAGGGCGCATATCCCGATCCTCACCTTCGACCTCGTGATCGTCGTGATGGCCGTCCAGGTCTGGTACGACGTGAAACAGGATCTTCCCGAGATGGAATCAGAAGTTCGCGTGATCGCGCAGCAGTGGGCTTGGACTTTTGTCCATCCCGGCGCGGACAACGTGCAGGGCACGGCTGACGACATCACGAAGATCAACGAGCTTCATGTCTCCATCGACAAGCTCTACCACTTCAAGCTCGAATCCCGCGACGTCCTCCACAACTTCTCGGTTCCGGTTTTCCGGCTGAAGCAGGATGCGGTCCCCGGCCGCGTAATCACCGGCTGGTTCGAGCCGGTCATCGCAGGCGAGTTCGATATACAATGCGCTGAGATCTGTGGCATCGGCCATGGCCTCATGCCCGCTCGTATTCATATCTCAAGCGCGAGCGAACACGCCGCCTGGGTTCAGCGTGAATCAGCAGCTGCACTGGCTCAGACCCACTCCCCTTTTACGGGCGTGGGAACGGGGCCAGCAAACGTCAAACCGGAGCTTCAGCTGGTCACGCGCTAAGCGCAGGTCACTTGAAGGACTCTGGCTAGAAAAACTAATTTAGAAAATCCAAGTTTAGAGATTCGAACCGAAGCGATGCTTCGGGCCAATTCGAAAAAGGGCCTGCGGGCCGAACGTATTAGGAGAAACACATGGCCGAGTCGATTCCCGTCGGGCACGGTGCCGATCATGCGGACCACGGTGACCACGGACACCACGAGATGAGCTTCACTGAGAAGTACGTCTTTCCTCTCGACCACAAGATGATCGCGATGCAATACATGTTTACGGGCATGTTCATGGCGATCATCGGCGGCTTCTTCGCATATGTGTTTCGTATGCAGCTGGCCTTTCCAGGAATCGAAGTTCCCGGCTTCGGCGTCGTGACACCGGCGGCGTATAACTCGCTCGTCACGAACCACGGCACGATCATGATCTTCTGGGTCGCTATGCCCGTCTTGATCGCTGCCTTCGGTAACTACCTGATCCCGCTGATGATCGGCGCGGACGACATGGTATTCCCGAAGATCAATCGGCTGTCCTATCAGGTCTTCCTGGTCTCGGCGTTCGTCATTCTCGGCGCCTTTTTCGTTGAAGGTGGCGCGTTCGGTGGTGCTTGGACGGCCTATCCGCCTCTCTCGACTAAAGCGGAGTACAACCTATCAGGGCTCGGATCTACGATGTGGATTACTGCCGTCTTCCTAGAGTTTGTGGCGTTTCTGCTAGGCGGTATCAACTTCATCACGACGGCCATGAACAGCCGCGCTCCTGGCATGAAGATGTGGGACATCCCGATGGTCGTCTGGATGATCGTGATCGCTTCTATCCTCTTCATGCTCTCGGTCGGCCCGCTTCTGGCTGGCGGCATCATGATGATCTTCGACCAGAACCTCGGCACGGCGTTCTTCGACCCGGACCGCGGTGGTGACCCGATCCTCTGGCAGCATCTCTTCTGGTTCTTCGGTCATCCCGAGGTCTACGTCGTTCTTCTGCCGGCAGTAGGCATTGTCGCCGACGTCATCACGACCTTCTCCCGCAAGAAGCTCTTCGGTTACAAGACGGTCCTCTACACGGCGATCGGCACGGGCGTCCTCTCCTTCACCGTCTGGGCCCATCATCAGTTCATCGCTGGTATCGATCCGCGCATGGCGAACGTCTTCACGGTGACCACGCTTCTGATCTCGGTCCCGATTGCAGAGATGTTGTTCGTCTATATCGCCACGCTCTACGGCGGTTCGATCACGCTCACGACTCCGATGCTCTGGGCGCTCGCGTTCATCTTCGAATTTCTGATCGGTGGCGTCACGGGCATCTTCCTGGGAGCGTCGGGCAACGACATCTTCATGCACGACACCTACTTCGTGCTCGCCCACTTCCATTACACGTTCTATCCAATTGCGATCATCGGAACCTTTGCGGGCTTTACATATTGGTTCCCAAAGATGTTCGGCAAGATGATGAACGAAGGCCTCGGGAAGCTGCACTTCTGGCTGACAATCCTGACCTTCAACGGGATTTTTCTGCCGCTCTTCGTCTTGGGTGCAGCAGGGCAGCACCGCCGAATCTATGACTTTCAGAATTACCCAGAGCTTGCACAGCCGTGGATGCAGGACATTCGACAGTTCGCAACGATCTGTCTCTGCGTCATGCTCGGTGCCCAGCTCATTTTCTTCTACAACGTGATCAAGAGTTGGATGTCCGGTCCCGCCTCGGGAAAGAACCCGTGGAGGGCCAACACCCTTGAGTGGACAGCCGCCTCGCCCCCGCCCCACGGAAACTGGCCCGAAGGTCTGCCGAACGTTTATCGCGGGCCGTACGAATACAGCCACCCGGATCGCGAAGAGGACTACTGGCCCCAGAACGAGCCGGCTTAGTCTGGGTTTAGTAGGCGTGGCCGGATAGCGGCTATCAGAGTTGTCCGAGACGCCTTAGTCGCTGACCCGGATGTTGAAGATGTTTAGGGCGAGACCTAATGGCCCGCCTGGAAACGAAAAAGACGGAGACGAAAAATGTCCAGACCGATCGCAACGACGCGCAGCATGGCGGGTATACCCACCGCTCGACTGGCCGTGTGGTGGATCATCGCCTCGGAAATCGCGATTTTCGGTGGCGTCCTCGGCTCGTATCTCATGCATCGCCTCGCTCACGGAATCTGGGCAGATTATGCGGCGAACACGAACGAGTGGCTCGGCCTGACGAATACGTTCATTCTACTGACGTCTAGTCTTGCCGCGGTGCTTGCGCATCAGGCGGCGGAACGCGGCGACGGCAAGCGAGCGGCGAACCTGCTCTACGCCACCTGCGCCGGTGGCCTCGCCTTCCTTTGCGTCAAGGCATACGAGTGGAACTACGAGATCAGTCACGGCATGACGATCACGTCTAACACCTTCTGGTCGTTCTACTACACGGCCGCAGGGATCCACGCCCTCCACGTCATCGCGGGCTGCATCCTCATGCTCTTCGTCGCACAAACGGCAAAGCGCAATGAAGAGCTTCATAGGGTCGAGATCATTGGCGTCTACTGGCATTTCGTTGACGTGGTCTGGATCTTCCTCTTCCCGCTTCTCTACATCGCGAAATAGAACGAAGTCTGCTCAATACGTTATGCGTGTTGAGCGGAAAAACTTCAGTTGCACGTTTACGCATTCACACAGCACTAAGCACGGCTTTCGGAGAAAAATCTCATGAGTGATGACCACGCGGCACACGGCGATTCGCACTACGTCAAGATCTGGGCCTACCTTTTGGTATTCCTGATTATTTCGTTCGTGGGTCCGATGCTTGAGATTCAGTGGTTGACCCTGGTCACCGCCTTCGGGATCGCGGGTATCAAGGCCTATCTCGTCGTCGTGAATTTCATGCACATCAACGCGGCGCCTCGTTTCGTAACCTACGCGGTCACGACTACGCTGGTCTTTATGCTTCTCTTCTTCGCCGGCGCGGCCCCCGACGTCATGCAAAGCAGCGGGACGAACTGGATCAAGCCTGCATGGATTGAAGCCGAGCGTGCGTACGAAGCCGGTGAAGTCAGTGGCGGTGGCCACGGCGAAGCGGCCGGTCATGGCGACGAACACGGCGACGGGCACGAAGAAGCCGCTGGCGCGCATCACTAATTTTTAGCCCGGACCGAGTTCCTAGGCGCGAGCGTTCTTTCTTGCGCCTTTGAATCCTAACGTTCTGGTCGGGGGAGCCAGGGCAAAAAGGATGATCAAAGTCTTATGAGCAGCACTTCCCCTCCGAACAATCACGGCATACGCCTCGTGTCCGAGGAGCACGGCGAGCCTAACGTCGTCTCCAGTGGCGTTCTAGGCATGACGCTCTTCGTCATGACCGAGATCATGCTTTTCTCGGGAATGATCAGCGCCTTTGCGATCGTGAAGGCCTCGTCGGCCATCTGGCCTCCGCCGGATCAGCCGCGACTCCCTTTGGAAGAGACTGCGTTCAACACGCTCGCGCTCCTCGCCTCAGGCGTCCTCCTCTATCTGGCGCAGCGCCGATTCAACGTCGACCGAGAATCCGCGCGCATCCCGATCATCGCATCGGTTGGTCTCGGTACTTTCTTCGTGCTCTTCCAGGGCTGGGAATGGGCATCGATGCTCGCGCAGGGACTGACGCTCACCTCGTCGACCCTCGGCAGCTTCTTCTATCTGATCGTCGGGACGCACGCACTCCACGCGATCGTGGCTTTAGGCTTGCTCTTCCGCATCTGGCGACGCCATGCGATGGGTTGGCTTCAGCCGAGTCAACTCGCGACGGCGGCGGTGTTCTGGTATTTCGTAGTGGGTGCTTGGCCGGTGATCTACTGGCAGCTTTATTTATAATACGCGCGCAGAGCGCGCTGTCAGCAGGGATGCTGACCGCTGAGGGCTCATTCAGAGTTAAGGATTAGCTCTGCTGACGGCGAAACGATTAATCGAAACGACGAGGGAATGGGGGCTGATCTGATGATGAAGAATTTGATGCGAGGCTTTGCAGTCGTTTTGAGTTGGGTAGTTCTTCAAACGCCGTCGATCGCTCGGGCTTGCGCGGTTTGTTCGGCGGGCAGGGATGAAGAAAACGCTGACGCGTTTTTGTGGTCGACCTTGTTCATGTCGGCGATGCCGCTCGCTGCGATTGGGATGCTCGTCTACGTGCTCTACAAGCGGATGCAGAAGCTTGAGCAAGAGACGGAGCGCGGGCCGGATGGTCTGCCGCTTAGGCGAAGCAGGGTTCCGGTTCCGAGGCCTGACACACCGATCGCCTAGCTCGGCATTGATCTAGCCGGTGGCGTCGAGGACGTGGAGGGCGAGCTCGGGGCGAGTGACGATGCTCGCGCTTTCCAGCTCTAGGTCGAAGACGATCCGAGCGTCACCGCATTGTAGCTGGCGGAAGACTTGAGCGACCTTCTCTTCGAGGGACCAGTTGCCCTGGCCGTAGTCCGTGCCCTCTCGGGTCACGTACTCCTCGACGATACCTCGTAGGGCGCCTGGGGAGAGTTCGTCCGGGTCGAGATCGACACCGGACAAGGGTTGATCAGGAGTGGGCTCGTCTTCGTTCATTGCCTAGAAGCGTAGCCCGGATTTAAAGATCGCAAGGCAATGCCACGTCCAGACGGCCCAGGGCCTAGTGAGCCCCACGGGGCTGCGGCCAAAAAACCCTAAATCAGCCTGAACTCAGAGCACCGATTTGCCGATCTTGTCGACGATGACACTCGTATTCGGACTCTTTCAAACGATCTTCGTCGCCGGATGGCTGACGATCGGAGCACTCCAGCGACGCATCGCCGGGGTGGGCTCAGCCGCCTATGTATTCTTCGGCTTCCTGATGGCTCTTTGGTCTATCGGTGAGCTCTTGGTCATGGTGGCGCATGAGCCGGAGGGCGTCCTGATAGCGCGCCGCACCTTTTTCTTCGCGGCCGCCTTTCTGCCCCCAACCTGGTTCTGGTTGGCCACTCGCGCCGCCAAGCCCCGATGGTCGAACAAAAACCCAAAGCGTGTCGCCTACGCCTTCATCACGCCGGCATTCTTCTATTCGTGTCTCTACTGGGACTCCGCAGGAAACTTCGTGCATTGGACCGCGATGCCGCCGGTCGCGGGGCCTTGGTTCGATCTCTATACCATTTACCAGTACGGCATCTGCGTTGCCGGCGCTGCGTATTGTATTCAGGCCGGCTCGCGACTGGGCCGTTCAGATCTCCGGACCCTCGCCTCGATCGCCTTCGGCGTTGCCCTTCCGATTACCGCAAACCTTTTCTACTACCTTGACGTGATGGAGCAGGACTGGACTGCGGTTGCTCTCGGTCCGGCCGCCGTATTAGTTTGGGTCGCGGCGCTCCATTCAGGCGTGGCCTCGTCTGTCCCGATAGATAGAGAAAGCGTAATCGACCAACTCGACGTCGGCGTCATCGTCGCGGATCCAGGCGGTCGTATCGTCAGTGCGAATCCCGCAGCCGAGCGATTGGCCGATGTCGGAAGCCTGCGTGGCATGCTGCTCCCCGAGGCGGTCGCCGCCGCTGAGCAGCGCCCCGAAATGATGATCGAGTCGCGCGCCATCGCCCTCACAAACCGTCTCGGCGTCACGGGCCACGCGCTCATCCTAAGTGATCGAACAGATGCCGAGGCTGCGCGTCGGCGTCTAGAGATCGGCGGCCGATTGGAAGCCTTGGGATCGCTCACTGCGGGGATCGCCCACGAAGTGAATAATCCGCTCGCCTTTATTCAAGCCAATCTGTCTGCCCTCGAGGGCACCGCCAAAGAACTCAGCGACAAAGAATTTCGAAGAACCCTGCCTGAACCCCTTCAGGAATCCGTCGCCGAAATGGCCGCTCTCGTTGAAGAAACACAGGAAGGTGTCGAGCGTATCCGTTCACTCGTCCAAAGACTGAAGACCTTTGCCAGGACACCGGACGTGCACGCCACCGCCGTTGAAGTCGATCTCGATCGAGCCCTGCGACAAGCGGCTGCGATCGCGACGATTGGACAGCCCGGCCACCCGATCGACATCCAGAGTGTCGGGGGGCTGCGGGTCATCTCCTCCGAAACTGCGGTGTTCCAGATTTTGGTCAACCTCTTGCTCAACGCCGTTCAAGCGGCCCCGGATCGACCAAGCGTACATGTCCTCGTCCGGGCCGAGGGCGCAGGGGTTGAGGTGCTCGTCGAAGACGAGGGACCGGGTATTGCGAAGGCACTACTTCCCCGAATCTTTGATCCGTTCTTCACAACGAAATCCACAGGCACCGGGCTTGGCCTCTCTCTTAGTTACGACTTGGCAGAGCAGCTTGGGGGCTCGTTGAGTGCTGGAAACCGCGAGGGCGGCGGCGCTTGCTTCTCCCTGTGGTTGCCAAGTAATCCGCCCATGATGGGCGCCGAAGAGTCCTGCGTTGCGAGCCCAAGGGCACAGGGTGTCGCCGATATGGCATGATCGGGCCGGGAGGCTCCATCATGACGAAGGAAAAAAATAGCGACCAGACTCACGAAGACATCGCCTGGCTCGATGTTGAATCACTCCGCGCGGCACAGGCGGAACGTCGGCTGAGTGCCGTCGACGTGACGGAGTTCTTCTTCGATCGCATTGAGCGCCTCGCGCCGACGCTCGGAGCCTTCGTCTCACTTCAGAGCAATCGAGCGCGCGAACGTGCAAAGGAACTCGACGCGCGGCGTGATCGCGGCGAAGCATTGGGGCCGCTTCATGGCGTCCCTGTTGCGCTGAAAGACTTATGCGATGTTGCAGGAGAGCCCACGCGGGCAGGTACGACAGCGTTAGGCGAAGAGCCCGCAACGGAAAACGCCGAAGTCGTGGATCGCCTCGAAGCCGCCGGCGCAATCGTGTTGGGTAAGGTCAAGATGACTGAAGGGGCACTCGTCGAGCATCATTCGAGCGTGACGCCGCCAAGAAATCCCTGGAACGCGGAGCGCTGGACCGGGATTTCCTCGAGTGGG
>DGPZ01000158.1:33111-35726 GCA_002390675.1 Deltaproteobacteria bacterium UBA4427 | reverse complement strand
ATTCGGTACCCATCCTCCGCCTGCGGTCTGTCGGGGTTAAAGCCGACGCACGGACGCGTTTCGCTTCGTGGAATTTACCCGCTGGCGGATTCCCTCGATCATATCGGCCCTATGGCGCGCTCGGCGAAAGATGTCGCTCGCGCCTTTGCCGTGTTGTGTGGACATGATCCGCGCGACCCGTGGAGCCGATCGAATAATCCACCTGTGCGACCTCCATCTAACGTGACAAATCTATCGGGAAAAACGATCGGGTTCGACGTGAAATTCTGCGAAGAAGATGTTGATCCCCAAATGGCGACAGCCGTGCGTGAGGCGCTTGAGATCTTTAAGCAGCTCGGTGCGACTGTCGTCGAGTTCGAACTTCCGGACTACCAAGAGTGTGCAGGAGCCTGGGTTCATCTGGGCTACC
Organism: Deltaproteobacteria bacterium UBA4427; assembly: GCA_002390675.1. Lineage (GTDB taxonomy): Bacteria > Myxococcota_A > UBA9160 > UBA9160 > UBA4427 > UBA4427. The sequence continues at coordinate 35,317 of DGPZ01000158.1, read as the reverse complement.
CCGAGATCGCCAATGCGCATGCGGCAACCTACCCGAGCCGTAAAGACGAGTACGGGACCTTTCTTGCGGCGGCAATCGAAGTGGGACTTGCCGTCGATGGACGAGACACCGCTCGGGCTTGGAAAGCGCGAACAGCATTTACGCGGCGCCTAGCAGGCTGCTTCGAAGGCGGATCTGGGACGTGTCCGAAAGAGGCGCCGAACGGGCTCGACGCGATGATCGCCCCCGTCGTTCCCGGGCGATTCCCCGCGACGGCCAATCTTGCAGAGCCACAAAATTTGCCCTTCGGCGGTTCTTCGATGCGCTTCACGTCGCCCTTCAATTTGTCGGGAAGTCCTTCGCTTACCATGTGCGGTGGGTTCGACGGAGAAGGAGCGCCTATCGGTTTTCAGTTGATTGGGGCGGATCTTGCGGAGGATGTCTTACTCGAACTAGGCGCCGGCTATCAAGGCAAGACCGACTACCATCTGAAGCGTCCGAACCTCGCTCTAGATAACGATGTCTGCGAATAGTTGTTCATCGCTTGCGGGCCTGTTTCTCGGCTTCGTCGGACAACGCGCGGCAAGGTATGCCCAGGTAACCAAATAATTCAAGATGGCTTCGTTTTCCCGACGCCCTAATATTGGACGCGCGCGAATCGTTGCGCCTCTCCTCTTCTCTCCACGAACAGTATTCATACGCCCGAAAGCCCGCGTCATGGGCCGCGTCGCTTATGCATTTGCTGAAAGGTCAAAATGAAGGTCGATGCTCCTCTCTATTCATTCGATCAACCCGAAGACGAGGTCAAGTCTCTCGAAGCGAAGGGCTATGCCGGCGCCTTTACGTATGAGGGGCCTCACGATCCGTTCTTTCCGCTGCTTTTGGCTTCTCGCGCGAGCGAGTCAATTGATCTCTACACGGCGGTCGCAATCGGATTTGCTCGCAATCCGATGATCTTGGCGAATATTGGATGGGATCTTCAGGCGACGACGAAGGGGCGGTTCATGCTAGGCCTCGGAACGCAGATCAAGCCTCATATCGAGAAGCGTTTTAACATGTCCTGGTCGAAGCCGGCCACGCGCATGAAGGAAATGGTGCTTGCGATCAAGGAAATCTGGCGGACCTGGGAGGCGAATGAGCGCCTCGATTTCCGCGGCGAGATCTATCAGAACACTTTGATGACCCCGATGTTCAATCCCGGCCCCGCTCCCTACGGCCCGCCGCCGATCTTTTTGGCGGGCGTTGGGCCGCGCATGACCGAAGTGTGTGGCGAAGTGGCAGACGGCTTTTTGACGCATCCCTTTGGGACAGCGAAGTCGTTCGAGGAGCTGACGCTCCCCGCCCTCGACCGGGGCCTCGAGGCGAGCGGTCGTGCGGCCTCGGATCTTTCGATCTCCCTCCAGCTCATGATATGCAGCGGACGTAACGACGAAGAGATTGAGCAGAGCCGCCAGGTCACGAAACAGCAAATCGCTTTTTATGGTTCGACGCCCGCTTACAAGCCCGTCCTGGATTGCCATGGCTGGGGTGACTTGCAGCCTGAACTGAACGCGATGACGAAGCAGGGCAAATGGAGCGAGATGAACGCGCTGATTTCGGACGAGTTGGTGGAGTCGATTGCCGTCTGTGCGCCGATCGGCGAAGTAGCAGAGCGCGTGATAGAACGATGTCAGGGCAGAGCAGAACGTGTGAGTCTCGTCGCGCATTGGACACGAGATCCCGACCTCTGGGACGATGTCGTTCGAGATTTGAACGCTTCGTGAGGAGAGATAGATGAAGCGAAGCGCAGCCGTCGAACTCTTTTGGAAATGGCATCCCGCGATCTATCGATGGTCTTCGGGGCGCTTGCTCGGGAAATTGGCCGGGCTGCCTGTGCTTTTGCTCGAGACGGTGGGCCGGAAGAGTGGGGAGCGGCGGGAAACGGCGCTGACCTATTTGCCCTATCCGTTTCGGGGTGAGGCCGGCGACGGCGAAGGTGCGGTCGTGATTGGGTCGGTGTTAGGAGAAGCGAAGCATCCCGCATGGGTTCTGAATTTGCGCGCGGATCCAAAGGTTGCAATCACGATTGGCCCGAGCCGAATCGCGGTTGACGCGCGTGAGGCCGAGGGCCACGAGCGCCAGTCGATCTGGGAAGAACTCGTAAAAATCTCGCCCAGCTATGCCGACTACCAACATCAAACGGACCGACATATCCCCGTCGTGGTTCTCGAGCGGCGGAGCCGTTAGC
>DGPZ01000158.1:15129-33060 GCA_002390675.1 Deltaproteobacteria bacterium UBA4427 | reverse complement strand
ATCGAGATCCGTTAGCCTCGAATCAAAAGATGTTAGGCGTCTATTTGTTTGGCGAGGCGCCGGGCGGCTTCCTCGAATTCAGAGACGGTGTCCGCGATGATGTCCGCGACGGGACGGATAGACTCTATGCGGCCGGCGACTTGACCCGTTAAAGCGACGCCATTTTCGAGCTTGCCTTCGAAGTAGACGTCCCGCACGCCGCCTCCGAGGCCTTCCATGGCATTTCCTTCGCCCGTCTCGAAGCGCTCTGTTGTCTTCGTGCGCAGCGCGCGAAGCGAGGGACCACCCTCCGTGCGCAAGAAGCACGTGTCGGTTTCTGCAGCGTCTACGATGGCGCTCTTCCACCCGTCGTGGACGGGAGACTCCGCGGCAGAGACCATCCGAGTGCCCATCTGCACCCCCTCTGCGCCGAGTGCAAAGGCCGCGGCCATCGAAACACCGTCGCAAATTCCGCCTGCGGCAATGATGGGAACATCGACCTTTGACCTAATAAGGGGCAAGAGGACGAGGCTTGAGACGGGCTTTGGGCCCTTGAAGCCGCCGCCTTCTCCGCCCTCGACAATCAATCCGTCGACGCCCGCATCCACGGCCTTAAGCGCCGCACGCAACGTCGGAACGACGTGATACACGATGAGTCCATTTTCCTTGAGAGACTTTGTGTACTTCGTTGGGCTACCCGCGGAGGTTGAAACGAATTTCACACCTTCGCCGGCGACGAATTCAACGATCGAAGGATCGCGCACGAAGGCTTGAGCGATGTTCACGCCAAAGGGGAGGCCATCGTTCTTCATCTTCGTAATTTCGCCGCGCAGCGTATCGAGTTCGCCTGAAGAAGTTTCAATGATCCCGCATGCGCCCGCGCGAGAGACGGCGGAGGCGAGGGGATGCCTCGCGATCCATCCCATGGGCGCTTGCACGATCGGAATTTCAACACCGAGGTCACGGGTCACACGATTGTTAAAGCGCATAGTGGCTCCTTTGGGCGGCGTCTTCCTGAGAGGACGCCCTGGCCGAGTCGGAAATCGTTTAGCCAAATCGATCCGGATTAACGGAGGTGAGGCCGAGGCGTTCGAGGCTAGCGCGTTGGCCTTGGTGAGGGCATTTCTTGAGGGAAGGAAAGGGACGAACTCACAGTGCAGATTGCTACGCTCGCATGCTCAAATTTGGTGACCCGGAAGGCCGGAGATCTCCTGCGATGTGGAACCGAAGTCCCTCCTGCACAAGGAAAGAACTAAATGCTGAAGCCGATGTCCGAACGCACTCCGCGACCTGATTGGGTGCGTCGCTTCAATTTGATGGGTGATTCCGTAGGGGGCGCCGGGCATCTCATTCCCCTCGAGCCCAACGAGTTGGTTTCCCTCGCGCAAAGCATTACGGGGCTCTCTGATTTCGGTGACTTCGACGGCGATTGGCGCAGCCGCCTCGATTCTATGGTCACTGCGATTGAAAACGAATCCAATCTCTCAGTCGTCGGCCGGCTGATGACGCGACAGGAAATTCTGCGCTCGTTGCAGACGCGATTGTATATGACGCGCCGGCTCGATGAGACGCCGGCGATTCTCGACGAAGTGATCGAGGCTCCGATCATCGTGACGGGCCAGGGTCGATCCGGCACATCGATTCTCTTTGAGTTGCTTTCCCTCGACCCCGACGCACGCAGTATTGCCGCCTGGGAAGCGACCCATCCGGTGTCGACCGGCCTCGACGTAGACACGATGATTGCGCGGACCGAACCCGAGCAAGAACTCTGGGCAGATATTCAGCCGGAATATGCGACGGTCCACGAACATCGCTCAGACCTTCCCGTCGAATGCATTACGCCCATGATGCCGTCCTTTGCATCGTTTCAGTGGTGGATCGAAAATTCGCTGACGACGTGGATGCCGGATTTTGTGGCCGCACTGCAATTCCACACGGTCTTTCTCAAGATGCTGCAGTATGGAAAGCCTAAGAAGACTTGGGTACTGAAGACGCCGGTCTATCTGCCCGTGCTCGACTTAGTCTTTCAGTTCTTCCCCGACGCGTGGGTGATGTTGACCCATCGCGATCCGCTCAAGACTCTGCCGTCTGGGATGTCGACTCTGGCTTCGGTTCGGTGGCAAAGAAGCGATGTCGTAGATCTAGAGAACCTGACCGCGGGCGCCGCAGGGAGCTACGACCTGATGGTCCACGTGAAACAGCGACGCGATAACGGCGACTTTCCCGATCGAATTACCGACATTCATTTCCTCGACCAAATGCGTGATCCGGTCGCAGGAATCCAAAAGGCTTATGCGAAGGTCGGGCGTACCGTTGGCGACACGCATGCCAAGCGAATCCAGGACTATCTGGACAACAAGCCGAAGGGGAAATTTGGTAAGCACGCTTATCAGCCCGAAGACTGGGGTTTCACGAAGGCGGGTATTCGCGAGCAGACCAAAGTCTACGTCGATGCCTATGGCGTCGAGCTCGAAGACTAAGAATCGAACTTTTCTTCGGGTGCTTCCTTGGCCCAGCGCCATTCGAAGAGAAAGGTCGTGACATAACGCCCGCCGGGCATCAGCTCGGGGGTACCGGCTTTTTTCTTACCCTTTGTCTGAGCAATCGATTCGATGGCCCAGGTCGCGAGCAGCGGGTGTCCCATCTCGAGCACGCGAATTTTCTTCGGCTGGTTATTGCGTGCGATCTCGAAACTGATGACGACGCGACCGACGATTTTGGATCGCTGGGCGTAGGGTGAATATCGTGGCGCCGGCAGCTGGAGCCATTTCGGCGGTTGGGCAAAGCCGCCGGACGGGAGTGTCTTCACGCGAAACGTCGACGAGCCGTCGGCGTCGGGGAAGGCCATGGGTTCGTCGGTATAGAAGTCATCGATTAATCGTCTGTGGGCGTAGGCTAGATTTTCGAGGCCAAGCTTCTCGTAGCATCGTGCCCGTGCGACCGTCGACTCCCGTGCATAGCTTCCAAGGTCGATCCGAGTCTGTGCTCGGTCGAGCGTTTGGAGTGCTTTGGCGCACTGCCCGCGGCCCGTTTGCGTTCTCGCCGTTTCGACGGAGTACATTCGCTCGTTCTCGCGAACGCGATCCCACAGCGTTGCGCATCCTGTTAGGCCGACCAGCAAGAAAAACATGAGTGCTAGTTGAAGGGCTCTCGTGAGGCTGCGCTTCGAGAGCGGGCTTGGCTGAGTCGAATGAACGGGCATATATCCTCCGTGCGGCTCTTTTAAGTGCAAGCGGCGAGGGTGAGGCGAGAGAGCTGGTCGGCGAAGGATACGGCTTTCTGGCGGAAAGGCTTTCCCTTCTCTGGCGCTTCTCCGGCGCTTCTCTGACGAGCCGTCGGGTCATTCGCCCCCTGACGGCTCGAGGAGCCCGGCGCCGTTGGTCTCCGGCAGAGACCAGACGATTGGGATCGCGAGGAGCGTGATAGACGAAAGTAGGATGATGGCGAGGCTAGCCGAGCCAAAAAAGCTGCTCAGCATGCCTGCAGCAATGGGGCCGAAGACGATGCCTAGTCGACCGAATAGGTTATTTGCGAGGGCTAGAGCGGTGGCCCTAGATTCGGTGGGGAAGAGTTCGGTTGTCCAGGTTGTGACGATGGTCCAAACGCCGCTCATGCCCACCATCAGGAAGTATCCGAGGTAAATCGCGCTTGCGCCCGTCGAGCGGTAGCAAAAGGCTGAGGCGAGGAAGGCGGTGCAGAGATAGAGGGTCGCGGCCGAGCGGCGGCCGATTCGGTCCATCAGGAATCCGGAGAACACGTAGCCAGCGATACCGATTGGAATTGTTCCAAAGGGGAGCCATGCGAGATCTGCGGAGGTCCAGCCGCGTTCCCCGAATACGTAGTTCGTGAAAAAGTACAGAGCGCTGCCCGACCAGAAGTTGACTGCGAACCAAATACAGGTGACGCGAATCAGTCGCGCGCGATCTTGAGAACGCCAAAGGCTTCGGGCGATGCGGGCGAAGTCCTGGCCATAACGCGACCCGCCTGGCGGGCGTTCGCTCCACGCACGGGTCTCCTTGATACGCCGGAAATAGAGTGGAAAGAGAATGAGCGGGAAGGCTCCAATCAAGAAGAGACCTCGCCATCCGATATCCATCGCTTCGAGGGGGGCGAGTAATCCGGCAGGCAAAGCTGCGCCGAGTGCCGCAGTCGACGCAAAGAGCCCATTCACTCGGCCGCGAATTTCGGATGGCATTTCTTCGGACAGGATGAGGTACGCAAGAAAGAGTTCGACGACCATTGCCCCGCGTCCGAAGAACTGAAGCACGGTAAAGACGAACAGAGTCGGAGCGAAGGCAGTCGCTAGCGTGAAGAACGCGTAGGCGAAGAGGCCGCCGAGAAAGACCGGACGCCGCCCGACGACATCCGCGAGCAGGACGACAGCGAAGGCCGCGACCATGCCGAGTCCCGAGATTCCGACGGAAACGCCGACCTCCGCCGTCGAGGCCGAGAAGGTGTCGCGGATGACGGGCTGCACGAAACTTGTGAGCTTGGTGTCGAATCCCTCGAAAAAGGTCGCAACACAGAGGAGCGCAAAGAGTCCAAGCTGAGGGCGCAGGCCCGTCCATAGACTCGTGGGCGCGGCGGCGATGGGGCTCTCTTGTTCGGTCGAGGTGGATTCGGACACGAAAAGATTGTCGTCTTTGTGCGGCGGAGTGGCAACGAGGGCCGGGCGATGAGATGATCGCGTCCTTGGAGGCCCTGTGCTTAAAACGATTTCGCTAATTAGCCGAAAACCTGACCTTTCTCGAGCCGCGTTTCGCGAACACTATGAAACGGTTCACGCGCCGCTTGCCCTGCCGCATATGACGGGCCTGATGCGTTATGTCCGGTATCACGTGGAAGAGGAGTGGGCGGGGGACTTCGAATCCGATGTGTTATCTGCCTTCTGGTACCGGGATGCAGAATCGGCTGGCGAGATGATGAAGACCCTCTCGGGCGAAGCGGGGAAGCCGATCCTCGCGGACGAACTCACTTTTATGGACAAGCCGAAGAACATCTTCTTCCCAGTGAGCGAACGGCATCTCGACCTGGGGAAAAGTGGCGGGCCGAAGAAGCCGAACACTGAATCCGAGGAATCGGTCTTCGTTCTGTTGCGGAACCCAGAAGGCGAGAGCCGATATGACAGCTCGTCCCGGCTGGTCCTGGAGCATTGGGGCAAGCTTGCCTCGGCCTGTGGACCGCTTGGGTTTGCGCTCCTGCGAGACACGTTTCCCATGGAAAGGACTGGCGATTCGGAATCCGATGACGGGCTTCGCTACAACGCCGTGCTGCAGTTGAACGCAGCGGGCGGCGAAGGGCTCCGTGAGGGTCTTGATCGATGGTCCGCAGGATTGGTTTCGACGGGCTACAAGGTCGCAGTTGTGATGACGCGGCGGTTTGAGACCGCACTGCCGAGTGGCGGAATAGTCTAAGCGCGAGTCATTAGGCGTGAGCCGCCAGCTGTGTGTGGGGAGCCGCCAGCTGTATCGGGTGAGCCGTCAGCCGTGCGGCGCGCAGTGCTAGGCGTCGAAGCGGGCGCGCATCTCCGGCGGTAAGATCGGGCACGCGTCGTTCGGCTTGGCGAAGAGCTTCTTGCGGACACGTGCGACCGCATCGTAGGCGGCATCAAGCGGCGCTGCCGGGAGCGCTGCTCCGACGACTGCAATGCCTCGCCAAAGGCCGCCTAGGCGTGAAGCGATTTCGATAGCGGCAGCGGAGCGCGTCAGCAGCTGGCCGTCTTCGAGGATCAGCACGATGCTGTCGGGGAGTTCGTCTGCCTGGATATCGTCGCGAGTATCGGTGAGACGCTCAAAAGTTGGGCCAGCGAGGGGTGCGAATCGCAGGGCGATTTGGTCCGTTGTGTTCAGGTCTTCTGACAGAACAATTCGCACGGCGCGATGACAGAAGCCGCAGTCCCCGTCGTAGAAGAGTCGCGCCGGTTCGTGCTTGCCCGGCCCGCTGTCCGAGGGGTCGGTCGATGTGTTGCCGGATGTACTGCCGGATATATTAGTCGTGAGGAACTGGGATCGGCCGGGCCACCAGATCGGGTTCGCTGCGAAGGCGTGCAACAAGAGCAGCGCGCCGCCCCCTTCCGGACTGCCGGGCACGAAGAACATCGCGAACTCGGCGAATGTCAAAGCGATCCAGGCCGTCGGACGCGCGGGTGGGAATACGAGAGCTGCGATGAACCCGATTCGGAGTACTGCAAGAATCCAGCCTACGAAGGGCAAAGCCAGTTCGGCTTCGCTTTGCGCGCCAGAGGCGAAAAATGCGATTAGCCGATCGCCATGAATGAGGGCGAGGACGAGCCACGAAGCGTGGGCGAGCCATGCGGGCCGATACCAATCGCCTCGCGGATCGACGCGCTCTCGTGCGTCCCAAGATCCGAAGGGAGTGACGGGTACGAGGAGGTGGAAGATGAGCAGGAGCGAAGTGAAGACGACGTCGGCACGGGGAAGTACGAGGGGCGCGCCGTCAACGAAGGCAGCGACGCCGCCGATGATAAGCAACAGGTTGAAAGCAAGCGCGCGGTCTCGCCAGCCAATAGAGAGCGCGAGCGCACCGGGAATTCCCAGGGCGAGCAGTGGCCAAGCGGGCCCCTCGACGTGGCCAAGGCGTGCCAGGCAAACGGAAGCAACAGCGGCCGCTATGCCCCCACGCAAGATCGAATATTGAACGCCAGTCCATCCCATGATGGGACGCATGGTGACGCACTGAGTGTCGAGGTCAATCGCTTGGCGTGGGAGGTTCTTGGAAGGGAAGCGAGAAGCCGACGATGGTGCCCTCCTCGTCGCTTAAGTATCGGCACTCCGTCCCGACTCGATCTCCATGCGCGCGCTAGCATTGCCGATTCGAATGGGGGAAGGAAAGTCGATGTCTACACTCGTCGAACGAGATCAGAGCGTTGTTTGGCATCCCTATGCACCGCCCGCGGCGAGCCCTTTATTTGCCGTCGAAAGCGCCCGCGGCGTTCGTCTCCGGCTGGATGACGGCCGAGAATTGATCGACGGAATGTCGTCATGGTGGTCGACAATTCATGGCTATTGCCATCCGCATATCGAGGCGGCGCTCAAGGATCAGATTGAACGTCTTCCGCACGTGATGTTCGGTGGGCTGACCCATGAAGGCGCGATTAGGCTATGCGAGCGCTTGGTGGAGATGGCTCCGGCTGGGCTGACGCGGGTTTTTCTCAGTGATTCGGGGTCGGTGGCCGTCGAGATCGCGATCAAGATGGCAATTCAGGTCTGGCACGCACGCGGCCGTCCGGAGAAGCGTCGGCTGCTTACGATTCGAGGCGGATATCACGGGGACACGTTCGGTGCGATGGCGGTCTGTGATCCTGAGACCGGAATGCACGGGCTATTCGAAGGAAGCCTGACGAAACATCTATTCGCGCCTCGACCGGAGTGCCGTTTTGGCGAGCGATGTGAAGAGGACGAGCTTGCGGAGTTCGAGCGAATTCTCGTTACGCACAAAGATGAGCTGGCGGCGGTGATTCTCGAACCGATCGTGCAGGGTGCCGGAGGCATGTGGTTTTACTCTTCGGGCTATTTGGCTCGGGTTCGTGCGCTCTGCGACGAGGCCGACGTGTTGTTGATCACGGATGAGATCGCGACGGGCTTTGGTCGGACAGGGAAACTCTTTGCGTGTGAGCATGCGGGAATCAGCCCCGACATTCTGTGTGTGGGGAAGGCGCTGACGGGAGGCACCATGAGCATGGCTGCGACGTTGGCGAGTGAAGAGGTTGCGCAGTCGCTTGGGGGCGGCGAAGCAGGTGTCTTTATGCACGGACCGACATTTATGGGGAGCGCGCTCGGCTGCGCCGCTGCGAATGCGAGTCTCGATTTGCTCGAGCAGGGGACCTGGAAGCATCAAGTGCCGGCGATCGCAGCACAGCTTGCGGAAGAGCTTGAGCCTTGTCGAACGCTTCCCGCCGTGAATGAGGTGCGTGTGCTCGGAGCAATCGGAGTGGTCGAGCTTCACGAGCCGGTGGATATGTCGGTCGTTCAAAAGGCCTTCGTGGACGAGGGCATTTGGATTAGGCCTTTCGGAAAGCTCGTCTATACGATGCCTCCGTACTTGATCGAAAAGCAGGACCTCTCGGCGATTACGCGAGGGATGAAGACTGTGATCGAGGCGATTCGTTAGGCGAGGTTCTCCGATCCCTCCCCTTCGAGTCAGGTTTGAACGGCCGAGCCGTGGATGCGGCTTTCTTTGCGGACAGCATGGCCGAAGGGCTCTCCGCGTGATTACCCTGCAATGACCTCAAACTCGTCGCTGTCGGAGAGTAAATCAATCGCCGATCGAGGACGGGCGTGAAAAAGGTCGACGACGGCCACCCGCATGCTTGCATTCGAGGAGCGGGTTTTGTGCGTCCACCTCGATGGATACGCCCCTCCATGTTGCGGCGCAGTGACCGTCGTCGTCCAGACTCTTCCGATGGGGAAATCCCCAGATTGCGCTCCCTGATTATTCGGTTCCCCGACTTGTTTGTGGGCAGCGGCCATTCGCGCACGTCGTTGTGCGCTTGGTTCGTCGCCCCGTCGCTCCGGGAATCGAAAAACGCTTTCCGGGCTTCGGAAGAGTTTCGCTTGGTTGTGGTTGTGTTCGTTAGTTCTTGGGCCTTTCAACGGGTCAATCGGCGAAACGCTCGGCGAACGTTAATGACGATCTATCAGTTGACGCGGGCGAATGAAGTTCGTGAGAGCGGAGTAATGCCGTGCCTCGAGTAGAGACTTTCGAGGCATTTGCGCAGAGAGAGCAGCAATTTCAGGTTTCTCGGGACAATTTACGGAGGACAGCTCTAGGTCGGGGGGCGGGCAGGGCACGGCGCGACCGAAGGTCCGACTAAATCCCCACCTGCCGACCGGAATGGGCCGCGAAAAGCACAGTTGACCAAAAGTCATACCGCTTGGGCCCAAGCTCGGCGAAGCCCCTGTATGATCCAGATCGCGGCGAGTCATCGGCAAGGATCCCCTTCCGATTCTCGACGTCCGCCCTTGGTTTCGTCTGTTCTGCCAAGTCCCCACTTTCGCAGTGCCGGAGCCAGGCCGAATAATTTACTCGCGCGACGAGCGAGTTTGAAATCAGCTTTTCTATCCGAGGGTTGCCCTCGGTGGCATCCAACGACATTCGAGTGATCCGTGGCCGGTCAAGCCGCGGCCCCGATCTGTTTTCGGACCTCTATCCAGACCTATAGAAGGAGCAGCAAGTGGAGCTTTCCTACACAGACGAACAGAACCGCTTCCGTGAAGAAGTGCGGACTTGGATTTCCGAGGCGATGCCTCCGGTGATCAAGAAGAAGGCTGAGGACGGCGCCAACTTCGAGAATTCTGAGATCATGGAGTGGCACAAGATTCTCTTTAAGAAGGGATGGGTCGCACCGAACTGGCCGGAAGAAATCGGTGGTCCCGGTTGGGACGTCGCGGAGCGCTCAATCTTCCAGGAAGAATGTGTCCGCGCGGGAACCCCCGGGCTCTCGCCCTTCGGTCTCTCGATGGTTGGGCCGCTGCTTATTCAGTTCGGCTCCCCGGAGCAGAAGGAACGCTTCCTGCCGCAGATTCTTGCTGGCGAAGAAATCTGGTGTCAGGGCTATTCGGAGCCGAATGCCGGCTCCGATCTCGCGAGCTTGCAGCTTCGCGCGGATTCAGATGGCGATGACTACATCCTGAATGGCCAGAAGACCTGGACGACCTACGCGCAATACGCGGACTGGATCTTTGTCCTCTGCCGCACGAATGGCGATGGTAAGAAACAGGAGGGCATCACGTTCCTCCTTGCCAATATCAATGAGACGGAAGGCATCGACGTGAAGCCCTTCCTTACGACGGGCGGCACCTACGCCTTCTCCGAGACGTGGTTCAAGGACGCACGCGTTCCCAAGGCGAATCGTGTCGGTCCCGAGGGCGGTGGCTGGGCGATGGCTAAGGCCCTGTTAGGTCATGAGCGAACGGGGATCGGCGGTATCGCCGACTCCGCCCGCAACATTCGCCAAGTCAAGTCGATCGCACAGCGCACGCCCGTTGGAAACGGCACGCTCTTCGATGACCAGGATTTCCGAACCCGGATCGCGCGCAAGGAGATGCGTCTTCGGGCCATAGAGATTTTGAACCTGCGCCAGCTTTCCGCAGCGCAGCTCGGTCATGCACCGGGCGCAGAGAGCTCGGTGCTTAAGATCGTGGGCACGGACATGCAGCAGGAAACGCGGGAACTGGCCATGGACGCCATGGGGCATAATGCGGCTGGATGGTTGGACTCTCCTGAAGAGGCACTACCGGCCTACCAGCAGTCGGTCGCCTCGCAGTTCAACTACGAGCGTGCGGCAACCATCTACGGCGGATCGAACGAGATCCAAAAGAACATCATTTCGAAGCAGATGCTTCGACTGCCGGGAGCGTGATCCGATGAATTTTGATCTCACCGAAGAACAACAAATGATTCAGGAGCAGGCAGCCAAGTTCGTTGCCGCAGAGTCCCCCGTCAGTCGCTTCCGCAAGCTGCGCGAAGACGAAATTGGCTGGGATAAGGCTATGTGGGCCAAGATGGCCGAGCAGGGTTGGCTCTCGATTGCGGTTCCAGAAGAGCAGGGCGGCTTCGGCGGCAGCTTCCTCGACATGGCGGTTATTCTCGAGCAGCTTGGCCGCGGCCTCGTGCCGGAGCCGATGATCGCCTCGGCTGTGCTTGCAGGCGGCATCCTTTCGGATATCGGCACGGAAGCCCAGCGCGACGAATTCCTCTCGCCCATGATGGAAGGTTCAACTTCTTTGGCCTTCGCTTATGCCGAGAAACAAAGCCGCTACAACCTGAGCGACTGCGCGACGAAGGCAGAAAAGTCGGGTGACGGCTTCACTATTTCGGGCGAAAAGGTCTGGGTGCTGAACGGTCACGCGGCGGATCAGATCATTGTCGTCGCTCGTACAGCGGGTGAACAGTTCGACGATTCGGGGCTCTCGCTCTTCGTCGTGGACGGCGACGCAGCGGGCCTCACTCGGATCACCGTGCCCCAAATGGACGGCCAGAAGAGCGCGCTCCTGCGCTTCGACGGTGTGCAGGTCGGAGCCGACCGCTTGCTCGGACGCGAGGGCGAAGCGCTCTCGATGATCGAGCTGGCAGTCGACCGCGGCGCGGCGGCAGCAGTGGCCGAGGGTTATGGCGCTGCGCAAGAGCTCTTCGAGCGCACCGTCGCCTATCTCAAGCAGCGTGAGCAGTTCGGCGTGCCGATCGGCACGTTCCAGGCGCTCCAGCACATCGCGGCGGATATGTACGCCGAGATCGAGCTCTGCAAGTCGGCCAACATGCTCTCCGCGATCCAGATCGATATGGACGACGTGGAACAGCGCAAGGCAGACGTTTCATCGGCCAAGCTTCAGCTTGCCGATGGTGGCTGGTTCATCTCGAAGAATGCGATTCAGCTCTTCGGCGGAATCGGCGTGACGGACGAACAGGACGAGGGGCTCTTCTTCAAGCGGTTGCGAGTGTTGAACAGTCAGTTCGGCGACGCTGATTATCACGTCGATCGATTCAAGACCCAAAAGAGCTTCGACTCACAGGGCTAACGCATCGATTAAAAATTGTGTGGTTTGATGAGCGCCGCCTGCACTTTGTGTGGGCGGCGTTTTCGTTCTGGGGCTTGGGGGGGTGTGCTAGGCGGTCGGGGCTGCGCGGGAGTTGGATCCTCCAGCTCGTCTGGCGCTTCCGGTATGGCTGGTTGCCTCGTCGTTCGAGCTGGGCGCTCGCCTCACAGTGCGGTCCAATCCCCGCTCTGCCCCGGCCGCTCAACTGCCATGCTCGGGTCGGGGAAAGCGTCGCTTCTGGGAATGATGTGGGTCGCCTTCGGCTCCCGCCATCAAGCGGGCGGGGCGGAGCGGTGTCTGGACCGCACTGTGAGACGAGCGCCAAGCATGGCAATCGAGGCACCTAGCGGTACCGGAGGCGCAAGGCGAGGTGGAGGATCCAGCCACCGCGCAGCCGAACCCACCTGGCACAGCCAAAGAGAGCAAACCCCTACGAGTCTGTCTTCGCCATGTGAAGAGTGAGTTGGGTGAACGGGAGTACGCAGCGTAATGCGGCGCCTGGGGTGAGCCTCGCTAGAGTCGTCGTCCTAGTAGATCGCGCGCTTCGCGCCGATCCGGATCCGGAGGGCTCTCATGCTTCGCAATATCGTCCTTTTCGTCGTGGCTGTCGGCGCGATCGCTTATGCGATTGCCTACGCAGCCGGAAGCGGCGCTTTTTCGGATACCGAGCACGCTGGACTGCCGGAGGCGCGAGCCATTGGTCAGGCTGTGCTCGATTTCAAAAGAGATGCGACCGAGGAGGCCGCTCTCGAAGTCGGTGTCGCGCGACCGAAGCAGATCCTGTTCGGCGATCTGCACGTGCATTCGACGTTTTCCTTCGATGCGTTCACTTTGAGTCTGCCTATGGCCGGGGGTGACGGCGCGCATCCGGTTTCCGACGCCTGTGATTTTGCGCGGCATTGTTCTTCCCTCGACTTCTGGTCGATCAACGACCATGCGATCACGCTCACGCCGCGCCGCTGGACGGAAACGATCGCCGCTATTAGGCAATGCAATGACATCGCCGGCGATGAGGCGAACCCCGACCTTGTGACTTATCTCGGATGGGAATGGACGCAGGTTGGCGCGACTCCCGAAACGCATTGGGGACACAAGAACGTCGTGGTTCGTGGACTCGATGACACGGAAATTCCGACGCGCCCGATCGCTGCGGGACTTCCTCTCGGAATTGAAAGTATCAACGACGAGCTACCCGGTACGGCACTAATGGGTGCGCTCGGGCTCTACACTCGTGAGGGCGGCGGCCTCGAATTTGCCGCCTATCAGAACGAACTGATGAAGGTGACCGACTGCCCTCGTGGCGTGCCGGTTCGCGACCTACCGCTCGATTGTCGAGAGTCCGCGGCGACGCCCGGGGAACTCTTCACGAAGCTTGATGACTGGGGCTTCGACTCCATAGTGATCCCCCATGGCACGACCTGGGGCTTCTATACGCCCATGGGCTCATCCTGGGATAAGCAGCTCACGAAGAAGGATCACGATCCGCAGCGTCAGACTCTGATCGAAGTCTTTTCGGGACACGGCAACTCTGAGGAGTTCCGGCCCTTCGAAGAAATCGTTTTCGACGAAAACGGTCAGCCCTCCTGCCCCGAACCGGCGAATGGCTTTCTGCCGAGCTGCTGGCGTGCGGGTGAAATCATCACGGAACGCTGCCTCGACGAAGGGCTCGGCGAAGCCGAGTGCGAAAGTCGTGCGGTACGCGCGCGGCAACTCTATGTTGAAGCGCCTAACAACGGAGGGCATAACGTCGTAACTCAGTCGACCGTGCAGGAATGGCAAGACGCCGGTCAGTGTCGCGATTGTTTTCAGCCCTCGTTTAACTATCGGCCCAAGAGTTCCGCGCAGTACATCATGGCGCTCGGCCGTGAAGACGGAGCGGGCGGCCCCTTCCGCTTTAATTTCGGGTTCATCGCAGCGAGTGATAATCACTCCGCGCGACCCGGTACGGGTTACAAGGAAGTTTCTCGATTGGAGTTTACGGAGAGCCGCTTCGGGAATTTCCGAAATACGCCGGTCGGTATGGTCTTCGACCCCCCGGAATTTTCCTCGGAGCCCGTGCCCTTCGAGTTTGATCCCTCGACTGCCGGACCGCTTGCGGCGTTCGAAGTGGAGCGTGGCGCTTCGTTCTTTTTAAACGGCGGCCTCGCAGCAGTCCATTCCGAGAGTCGAAGTCGAGACTCGATCTGGGAAGGCATGGATCGCAAAGAGGTTTATGGGACGAGTGGCCCT
Source organism: Deltaproteobacteria bacterium UBA4427 (assembly GCA_002390675.1). Lineage (GTDB taxonomy): Bacteria > Myxococcota_A > UBA9160 > UBA9160 > UBA4427 > UBA4427. The sequence goes on along the minus strand of DGPZ01000158.1, from coordinate 19,297 downwards.
CGTATCCTTCTATGGTTCGACCTCTTAAATGGCCCCGGTCGTGGTCCGAGTCCGATGGGCAGCCAGGTTGAACTCGCGGAGAATCCGATTTTCCAGGTGAAGGCTGTCGGTTCGTTCCAGCAGAACAACGGATGCGGACCGGACGCGGCTCATGCCCTTGGGCCCGAGCGCCTGCAGCGACTCTGCCAAGGCGAATGTTATAACCCCACTGTTGTTCGGCGTCCGATCACCCGGATTGAGGTGATTCGTATCAAGCCTCAGCGCTCAGCAGACGAAGCAATCGTCGGCCTTGTCGAAGATCCGTGGAAGGTGATTCCTTGCGACGGTGATCCTGAAGGCTGTGTAGGCACCTTCGTGGATGAGGAATTTTCGAGTTTGGGTCGAGACGTTCTTTACTACGCCCGGGCCATCGAAGCGCCTAGCGACGCAGTGGCTGCAGATCCCCTTGGTTGCCGCCGGGATGAGAAGGGTCGCTGTGTCCAGGTGGACCCGTGCTTTGGTCGGCCGGACGACGACGAGTGCCTTTCGCAAACGGAAGAGCGCGCGTGGTCCTCGCCGATTTTTGTGAACCAGCCGCGTTCCGAACCCGAGGTTGCGGCCCGTTAGTCGGAGGTCATTTGGTCGTCGACCGAGGTTCTCAAGGAAACGTCGAAGTTTGCTTTGGAATCATCGCGTTTCACTCCATAAATTCTTAGGGTTCTTCTAGATCAACCCTAGGAACGCGGATTGAAGCTCATTTGAAGCAGAAATCGGCAAAGTTGGGTGCTCCCACAAGGAGTGTCCGATGACGATCTATTTAGCGCCGCATGATTGTGTTGCCGTACGACGAAGCAATTGTTTCCAGGCGGTTGCCAGATTTCATTTCTCTATCGAGCTGACGAATTTACTGCGTGTCACAGCGTGTGTATTCACGTTGTTGATCTCGTCCTTCGCGACACAGGCCGCGGGCCCCGCGACTCAGCAAAAATCCGAAGTCCCCGAATTGGAGGCTGGGGTCGATACGAACACGGGCGTCCTCACGCACGCGATCGAAATCGATGTACCGCCAGGACCAGGGGGTCTCGAACCGGGTCTGGCCCTCGTCTATTCGAGTCGTGCGCGAGCCGGGGTGGCTGGCTTCGGCTGGGGACTCCAGACTGATCAGATCCAATGTTCCGAACGTCTCGGCGCTCCGGATCACGCCGCATGCGCCCACTTCGAGTGGAACGGCGAGCTCTTAGTTGGGGGCGAGGTGGATGGGGATGGATTCGAGCGCTTCCACACTCTGAACGAGAGCTTCGTTCGAATTCGCCGCCTACCTAACAATGCTTGGGAGGTGACTTCTCAAGACGGTACGCGCCGCATCTATGGGCCGACATCGAAGAGCCGGACGGATCATGCGGAGGGGACTGCGATTTGGCATCTCGCAGAAATTGTGGACCTATTCGGGAACCAAGTCCAGTACCTGTACGCCGAGTATGATGGCCACGACTATCTCTCCACTGTCTTGTATGCGGGGGGCACGCGGCGAGTTGAGTTTCGCTACGAGGATCGTCCGGAGATCACGTCCATGCGAACTGCAGGGATGCGGTTCATTCTCAGCAAACGTCTTGCTGACATTCAGGTTATAAGCGCCGGGAATTTGTCGCATCGCCTTGGTCTCGAGTACGCCGACGCAGGAATCTACTCGACAGACCGAAGCCGCCTAGCATCAGTCACTCGCTACGGAAGTGATTGCCTTCCTCGCAGTCAGACCGCGGCAGAAATTGGCTGCAACGGCCTCCCGCCTCAGCGATTTGACTACACGGACATGCCGCCTGGGGAAATTCAGCAATACGTGGTCGATTCAACGGTCGAAATTCCCGGCAACTTTCTGCAGATGGCAGTTCGAAGTGCGATTCCGAATGAGTGGGGTCTGTCGTATCCAGATGCCTATGGCCTGGCGTGGGGGGACGTGAACGGCGATGGGCTCGACGATTTGATTCGAGCGGATTGCTATCCGCCATGTGTGCCTTCGTCGGGTGCCGCCTATCCGGGCGCCCACGAGGTCTACCTGAATCACGGGAACGGATGGGAATCGACGCCCGACCCCAATTGGTCCGCAGCGCTTTCTGCTCTTCGATATCAGGCACCGTCGCTCAAGATCGTTCGACTTAACGAGGACTTCAGTCTCTACCCGACGGCGGCGGCTCCGTATTGCGCGATCGAAGAAGGGTCCTTTGAGTCGGGGGTCTATTTCGGTGCCACAAGCGAGTATCTCGTTCCGCCTCAGCCTATCTCAGTGACACCGCATCCGACGTTGCCCGAGCCGTGGCGCGAATTCGCCGCGCCAGGAAATTTTCGGGTTGCCGACGTAAATGGCGACGGCCGGGTCGATTTCATCCTGTCCGCTCGGGTTGGNNAGTGCGTGGAAGAAGCTTGCCGAGCCCGACTGCGAAGAAGTGTTGGCTTCTGCCGTGCATTACGCGAAATCGATTCAAGTAGTTTTTCTGAATACGGGAGATCCTTCTGACGGTGGTTGGAGACGCGCCGGCGAGTTAGGACACCCTGGCCTCGAAGAGGGTTTGCCTCCGTTTATGGCCTTAGAGTTTCAAGATCATATAAAGGCGGACGGTGGATGTTCCTCTGATGGATGGCAGGGGAATTATGACCTGGGTCAATATCCGACGGGTAGTACGGAACAAGTTTGGTCGATGGGATATTGCCGGTCGTTTCTCGATTTCGATGCTCAATTCGTCGAACTGAACGGGGACGGGCGCCTCGACCTGATCGTCTTGGAAACCGAAGACGCTCAGTATATCCCGGAGAACGTGCGCGTTAGGTGGGGCGATGGGAGTGAGCGACCCGATTGTCCGACGACGCTCACAGGCAGCGACAACCTGAATGACGGCCAGCATGTTATCCCAGAGCCGGCGCTCATTTTTGGGGGGATTGCCTGTAAAAATCCAGCCCGATCAAAGGCGTATGTGCAAGAGGAGCTACCCGGTGGCGGCTTCGCATGGGCCCCGGCGCCTGAGTTCGATTTAGGGAGTGCGCCGGAGGGGGCGCCGGAACATCACAGTTATCTCTACTTCCTTCGATTGTCTTGGGAGGCTTATCGGGAAGTACATCACCCGAGTTCGAAAGATGGCGGATTCCATGTCGCCGATGTCGGAGTGCGTCTGATCGACTTGAACGGAGACGGCCTAACGGATGTGCTGTGGCGCGACCCCTTTCTCGATTCCGCCTCATCAGCTTTCGACGTGTCTCAACTGGTGGGTGATCCGGCATCAGGGTTTTGGAGCCATCAAGGCGGCCCCAGTATTGCCGAAGGGGTTTTGATCAACACCGGAACGGGTTGGTGCGCATCTTGGTCCGATTGCCCGGAAGCGGCTCGTTATTTGCTCCCTATGCCTCTTGTCTTTGCGGAGACCGCGGAGTTTCAAGATACGAGGGCGGAATATATTTCCGGTGCACTGCTCACACTCGACAACGGCGCCAATTTTGTGGACGTGAATGGGGACGGCTTAGTTGACCTCGTACGTACGGTCGAAGGCCAGAAAGCGACTTGGCTCCAGTCTCCGGGCTCGAGTGGCGAGACAGTCTGGAAAGCGGACGAGCGGTACCTAGTGCCGCCGCTGGCGAAGACTCCGATTCATTTGAACTCGGATGGCGTAGTTGATTGGATTTTGTCCGATTCGGCTTGGCCCTACGCCGTGACGTTCGCGACGTCGACCGCGAATCTTCCCGATCTACTAAAACGAATCGAGAATGGTCGGGGGGCGGCAACAGAATTCGAATATGTGAGGGATGCGAGTCAGATCGATGCTTCAATCGAAGCGCTTGCCGCTGCGGGAAACGCCGATCTGCACGGGCCTTCGACGGATGCTCTGAACGTGACTCGCTGGATGGGGGTACCAGTTGTTAGTTCTCGTACGTTGTCGGGGCCGAATCTGTTGGACACCAATGGCGACTCTGCGCCCCTGCGGACTGCTTACCGATACGCGCGGCCTCGATGGGATGAGGACTACCGACTCGAGCACGGGTTTGGGTTCGTTGAGGAATCTCTTCCTGGGGGCGCAACGATCCAGAGGACCTATCACCAGTCTCTCGGCGCTACCGGAAGGCAAGCGCGCGAGACTCTATTCGCGAGCGACGGTGCGATTCGAAGAACGCAAATTATCGAATGGGAGATTGCGACCGGTGTTCC
>DGPZ01000158.1:12715-15075 GCA_002390675.1 Deltaproteobacteria bacterium UBA4427 | reverse complement strand
GTCGTCGGCGCGATTCGCTCGCTCACCTATGACTACGGGGGCGATGATTCGCAGTGGCCCGAACACGGTTTCAACTTCGTCCGTGAGATCGTCGAGGAACGCCCGTCCGGCGGGGCTCGTACCGAACGGATTCCGCAGTCGGGGGCCGATCTGACCCACTGGGTTACGGGGTTGCTTGCGATGGAGACCGAACGCTCTCAGACGGGCACGCTTCTTGGGCAGCGTGCATATACCTATCACGTCACCGACGACGGAGTCATCTCACCCCTTGTGGCTCGGGTCGAGTCCCTCGATCAACCCAGAACAGAAATGTCCGTTCTACCTAGCGCGGCCTATCACGTTGTGGAGAGCGAGTTCGACAGGTACGGAAACTTGCGCAACCGAATCGTGGATCCGGACGGTCTGCCAGAGGAAACGACCTATTGCTACGACGGAGATGCTGGGTGCGCTCTAGGTCATGGTTCGCATGCATTCGTCGTGCAAGAGACGGACGCTCTCGGCAAGGTGACCGAATTTGTTCCGCATCCGATCTTTGCCTCGCCCGCTGTGATTTGGTCGGAATACCAGGACGAACCCTCCACAACCTATACCTACGATGTGTTCGGTCGTGAAGTGGAACGACGAATGGCTCGGGGTGGCGTGGCGCCGAATTCGGAACTCGCGGTGCTTGCGAGCGTGACGTCTTATGTGAACCACGACGGTGAGTCGCCGAGAACGACGATCACTCGCTTTGCCGACGCGGAGAGCCTGGACTTCGTGTCGGAGACTCGAGTGGGCGACGGCTTCGGTGGTATCTGGAAGCGGATTCAGTCTCAGCCCTCGCCACTTGGAATCGCATATATAGGAACCGCGACCGCGCGGGATGGTTTGACTCGAACGCAATACGAAACTCTTCCGCAGTCCTGTGGAACGGACGCTGCCTGCTCTGAACTCTTGGGCATCGAGTCACCGCGGCGAGTTCGCAGTCGTGACGAACTGGGCCGGCTAACGCGTTCCGTGGAATCGGATGGGAGTTTCCTGTTGGCGGAATACACGGATGGCATCTTGGGCGGAGACGCTCCTTTGCCACAGCTTGGGCAGAGCGTGGATCTCGTTTCGACAAAGGATACGCGCGGCGGTCTCTCGGTCGCTTATCTCGACGGGGACCGCGTCGTTCGTATCGATGAGTGCGAGACCCTGATCAACCCACAGAGTCCTGTTGTGGAGAGCTGTTCATCTGCAGAGATCCCATCAGTTTTTTCCTACGAGGCAACGGGCGAACGAAGCAGCATCTTCGATGCGGTGGCTTCAGGCGCGGCAGATTTTTCGGACTACGGAGAACATGTTCTCCACTTCGAGTACGACACGCTCGGACGTGTTGTGGCGACCCACGATCCCGACAAGGATGGCATTGTCACTACGACCTACGATGTGCGCGGCCGAATTCATGAAGTGGTGAATGCACGCTCTCAAAAGCGAACGTACTTTTACGATCGCTTGGGCCGCATGACATATGTAGGCACGCCTTCTGAAGAGGCCGACGTCACCATAGGCTACCGCCGAAACCAGAAGCAGCGGGATCGCGAGTTCTCGCTCGGGGAATACTGGAATGGCTTCGCTTATGACGAGTTCGGACGCTTGCGGCGGACGGAGACTGGCGTTCGGGGCAGTATGGAAACCCGCTACACGTACGATTTATTAGGCCGAAAAACGCGAGTCGTTCATCCAATATCTCATAGCGGCGAACGCACAACGATCGCCTATGAATACCAGGGGCCTCTGCTGCGGCGGGTCTGCGATCTTGGATCAGCAGAAACGTGCGCCGACGCGCCACAGCTCTATCTCGACGAGCTTGAATATGATGGGCTTGGCAGCCTGACGCAGGTGGCGATGGCGGGTGGAACCCGGTTCTTTGAATACGATGCCACGACTCGAGTTCTGACTCGGGACGCCTTTGCATCCGGTGCAGGGGGAACGTTCTGGATTGAGCGCCTGATGCGGGACGAGAATCAATCGCCTCTTTATGACGAGGCGGGCAACTTGCTCGAGGTTCGGGGCAGTAGTTCGGCCTCTGATTTCGATTTTTCGACGCGTCATGACTTTGATGGACTGGGCCGGCTTGCGTCCTGGGAGCGTGTGGGGCACGGCGTAGCCCTTCCCTTCGAATACGATGCACTCGGGAACATGACGAGGAATGCGGGCCGTGAGCAAGTCTATTCGGACGAGTCACGTCCGCACGCGATCCAGTCCATGGATGGCGGCGGGGGCTACTACTCCTACGACGCTGATGGGAACCTCGCCGCTTCTATGGTTGCCGGTGCTATGCGATTTTTCACTTTTGATTCTGCGAACCGAATGGTCTGCGTGGGCTCCTCTTCTGG
>DGPZ01000158.1:0-12700 GCA_002390675.1 Deltaproteobacteria bacterium UBA4427 | reverse complement strand
CTTCCGAATGGCGGATTGCGACGTTATGTCGGCGAGGACTTCGTATACACGGCGGGAACCCTCTCCTCGAGAGAGTCGATCATTTCGATTCGCGTGAATCGTGGACGCGTTGCGACAAAGCGGGTCGTGGGCGGCGAAATAGCATCGATGATTCCCGGCACGACCCTTTGGTTACCGACGAGGGACGTGCTCACGGTATCAATGTACACGCTTCTTTTCCTCGTCGGTCTCGTATGGCTCGCAGCCATGTGCGCACAATTCTCTTCCCCAATATTCCAGAGGTTGGGCATCACGCTCGCCATGCTTGTGGCGTTGCAGTGGATGGGGCCGGGTGTTGTGCATGCGTATGGGCGTCACCCGTTGCCTGGCATTGCGGAGCATCGTTGGGTTCTTTCCGATGGTGTTGGGAGCGCGCTCGTCGAGCTCGATGCTTCAGGTAATCGACTAGGCCAGGTTCTGCTCGAACCCTTTGGACGTCTCGTTGATGCAGTGGGGGCACTGCGCTCGCGCAATTTCGCGGGACACGCCCATTCCGCTGAGACAGGCTTTCATTTCATGGGCGCGAGATGGCAAGACCCGGGTACTGGTACCTTCTTGTCCCTCGATCCCTTAGTCGCCAGATCGACGGACCCGCAGAGCTACAACCCCTACGCCTATGCCCGCAACAACCCTATCTCGAGAGTAGATCGAGACGGGCGGGCAGATGAAGGAGCGACCGGGGGATGGTGGGGATCGATCAAGAATTTTCTGAGCCGCATTGGAAACGCGGTGCGGACAGTCGTCCAGACGACTCTCTCTTTCGTTCGGTCCGACATGGGTTCGATTGTGGGTGCAGTTGGGGGAGTTATTGCAGGAATGAACGTCGATGCATTTGCAGCGCATGATGCCAGCGGCGGAGAGAACTTCGACCCAGTCAGGCCCACGCGAAAACAGCGCGAACAAATGAGAAACAGTCGCTCGCCCAACTTGACGTCCGTGACGCGAGGCGGCTTAGCGGTGGGAATCCCCGGTGCTGCGCACAGTCCAGCAGCTCCCTGGAGCGGTGCAAGTGAAAAGCCGATTAGCGCTGCATTAAAAACAGCGGCTGAGCTTGCTAAGCCGTCGATTGGTGTTTTGGCTGGGGTCGGAAGCGGGTGGGGAAAGCTCAGCACGCAGATGCAAGCGACAGCCTACGCAGGGTTCGGTGTCGTCTCGGCGGTCGGCGCGGGGGCGGCCGTTCTGAAAGGAGGCGTGCTAGTCGTTGGGGCAGGAGGGGTTGTGCTGGGCACCGTGACAACGGGCGGGCTCGTATTACTTGCGGGAACGTTTTTCGCAATGAGCGCCGTTCTCTTCGTCGCGGCGGGCGATATGAGCTACTGATGAGAGCGGAGCGTTAGTAGCGATGCTTAGGCGTGATGACTTCTTGCCCCTGTTGATATGTAAACAGAGGGGTATTTAGAATGAGGGAGTATTTGATGCAGAGATTATGTTTATCGATGAACGTCTTGTATCAGCTGATGGTTATTCCCATCTTGGGACACTGGTTAGGCGTGCTTGTAGCGAAAGGAATGAGTTGGCCGCTCTCGGAGATTGCTGGGTATACAATCGTGCCGACCCTCTCCGTCATTGTGATTGCGATTCTGGTGCCTGGATTTGTTAGGCAAAACGAGACGAATCAAAAGAACTTGTCGCAGGGGCCGCGGGCCTCATTTGGGAAACCTGGTTTTGGCGCCGCAGTTGGGTTGGGCTCTCTTGTCGGCGGGCTGGTGTTGTCGAGTCAGGGTGAAGCATCGAGCGCCGCGTGGGCGATCGGCCTAGCGCTCGGGATGTTCGCCTCGCTAGGGCTCACTGTCATTGGTCTTCGTACGATCGAGTCTCGGGGCTAGGCCTCGTCGAGAGATGCCAGAAGCGCTCGGGTGGCAAGGCTGATCGTGGCTTGCGCTTTGCGTGTCGAGAGCTTTTGGTCGACGTGCAGTCTCTCGTAGGCTTCGAAAGACAGGAGCACCTCCAGAGCGCTTAAGAGAGGGCTGTCGTCCGCCTTGATCTCCGGAAGCCAGAACAGAATATCCGCCCGGAACATCCGGATATTCCAATCGTGTTGTTTTTGCAGGAAGGGTGACTTGGCTCGATGGAGTGAGCCCGCGCGGGTATAGGGCGCAAGCCGGTCGAGTATACGAAAGCGGTTCTCAAGCATGTGATCGATGCGAGTTTGTAGGGGGCCCTCCTGCTCTTCACGTACGAAGAGCGGGAGGTATTCGTCCCAGAGGCGACTATTCATGGTCGCGAAGAGCGTTTCCATGTCGGAGAAGTGCCGGAAGACTGTGCGAACGCCAACATCGGCTCGAGCCGCGACTTGCTGCGCAGTCGGGGACAGAATGCCTTCGCCGACTAGGTCGAGCACGGCTTGCACAATCGATTCGCGGCTTCGTTCGGATCGTTGGATGCGACCGTCAGTCTGAAGATCGTTGCTGGTTATCATGAGAGATATCATGGCATACTCAGTGCCACAAGATCCAGCTTGAATGATTGATCTGGATTTATTTGGATTAGAGGCATCCCTAATAGAGCCGCCACGTTGGCTTCCGGGAGTCACGGCCAGGATGAGGATCGTATGAATTCGACTGAGCAGCCCTTCCAGCTTCATGGCTTCGACGTCTCGCTTTTTACGGCTAAGGCTCGGGTGGCCATGCGGTACAAGCAAATTTTTATGGAGGAGAAGCGTGCGGATATTCGCATGATTCTCAAGAAGACAGGGATGGCGTTTATCCCGGTCGTGACGACGCCCGAGGGCGAAACTTGGCAAGATACCAGCGATATCCTCGACCGACTCGAGGCGCGCTTTCCGAGCCCACCTTTGTACCCGCCGACGCCCTTGCATCGTCTCGTCTGCGCTCTCGTTGAACTCTACTCCGACGAATTCGCTTTGACCCCTGCTATGCATACGCGGTGGGGCACCGAGGAAAGCGAAGCGATGACGCGTCTTCGCTTCGGTGCAATGTTAGGTTCGCTCGAGCGGGGAAATGTTGCGGCAGATCAGATGGTCGCCTTGCGCTATGGCGTCGGGGCGAGCCCTGAAGCGGGGCCTGCGATCGATGCTCATATCGATCTCCTGCTGTCGGCGCTGAACGAACATTTTGAGACCCATGACTATCTGCTCGGTGCACGGACATCTTTGGCAGATTGCGCCTTGATGGGCCCGGTCTACGGGCATTTCTATACGGATCTGGTTTCGCGTCGGCGATTGCTCGGGACCGCGATTCCCGTTGTGCGTTGGATCGAGTTTTGCAATATGCCGGGAGCGGACGGTCAGGGGGACTGGTTTGCTGAGGATGAGGTGCCGGACTCTTTGCGATCGATTCTGGCCGTGATGGGGAAGGCGGCTGCGCCTATCCAGCTCGCGATGGTCGAGGACGTCGAGGCGTGGGCGGACGAGAACGCCAAAATTGGTGAAACGCCACCTCGAATAGTTGGGAGGGCGAAGGCGAGCCTCGGGGGAACGGAAATTAGCCGTGACTCCCAGTGTTATTCGCTGTTCATGCTGCAACGTGTTCTCGACTTGTATAACGCGCTTGATCAAGAGGAGCGTTGTTCCATAGATGGCACACTCGCGGGGACGGGCTGGGAGCCGCTTCTGGCCTATCATCCCCGACATCGCTTGAAAAAGCGTGGATTTGAGCTGGTGTTCGCCTAATGCCGGTCAACAACGACTGGTAGCTGTTGATGATGGTGATCGAAATTGAGCCGAAATTCTCACTCGGCGGTCCCGGTGGTTTGAAGGTCGATGTAGCAACGAACCGTCATGCCCGACGTAGTACCGGTTCTTAGTACTTTGGATCGGCCGGTCCATCCCCCCGATCCATTTCCTATTAGTCCCAGTTTCTCCTTAGCTAACTTTTGGAGCTTCACGCGCCCATGAATTCGTTCGACCGCTTTCGCCTTGCTTCGGGATTTCTTCGCTCCTTTGTTCCTCCGGTTCTCGCTATGGCTCGGAACGGCGCTGATAAGCCGATCGAGTATTCCGATCTGCTCGAAGAGCACATTAAGCGCCGAGGAGATCGTCCGGCTCTGATAGGCGAAGAAAGCAGGATGACTTGGGCGGAACTCGATGCCTATGCGAATCAAACCGCCCATTGGGCTTTGTCGCAGGGCCTAGGGCGTGGGGATGTTGTCGCACTCCTAATGGAGAACCGACCCGAGTATGTCGCGACTTGGTTGGGGCTTTCGCGTGTGGGTGTCGTCACTGCGCTGCTGAATACGCATCTGACCGGCGATCGACTCGCGCACTGCATTCAGGAAGCGCGTACGGAGCATTGGATCGTCGGGGAAGAGTTAGTTGACGCGGCGACATCAGCTCGAGGCGGAATGGAAAAGGCCGCCTCGATTCTTGTCGTGGGATCGGGCGCCTCCGATGCAAAGGGTCTCGACCTAGCGGTATTAGGGGAGCGTGAATCGCTAATGTCTTCCTTTGATGACGCGCGCGCGTGCCAGCCTTCGGACGCTGTGCCTGATTCGGCGCGTGAAGGGCGGAAAGGTGCCGACGGGCTCTTTCTAATCTACACGAGTGGGACGACGGGACTACCGAAAGCTGCTCGGGTTAGTCATACCAAAGCCATTGGGGCCGGACTTTCGAACTATTATTTGCAGGGGCTGACTCCAAACGACCGTATGTATATCTGCCTGCCGCTCTATCACAGTGCCGGCGGTATGATGGCGGCCGGTGGAGGGCTTTTCGCAGGCGGCGCGCTTGTTCTCTCGAAGAAGTTTTCGGCAAAGCGCTTTTGGAGTGACTGCGCACAGTATGAGGTCACGACCTTTCAGTACATAGGCGAGCTTTGTCGATACTTGCTGAATTCGCCTAGTCATCCTGATGAGCGGCGGCATAAGGTTCGTGTTGTGATGGGCAATGGCCTGCGCCCGGAAGTATGGACGCCTTTCCAGGAGCGTTTTGGCATTGATCGCATCGTTGAATTTTACGGAGCGACGGAGGGCAACCTCCCCATATTCAACATTCCCGGCCGCGTAGGTGCGGTGGGTTATTTGCCGGGGTTTGCGCGAAAGGCCTTGGGAATGGAGATCGTCAAATTCGACGTCGATACTGACGAGCTTGTGCGCGACGCGAAGGGGAGATGCATTAGGTGTGCCCCTGAAGAAGCAGGTGAGCTCGTGGTTAAGATCACAAAGACCGCGCGCTTCGAGGGGTATACCAACGACGCGGCAAGCGAGAAGAAGATTCTTCGCGGCGGTTTCGTGGATGGCGACACGTATTTTAGAACGGGCGATCTTCTGCGCGCAGACGAAGACGGCTTCTACTATTTCGTCGACCGAATCGGAGACACCTTTAGGTGGAAGGGTGAGAACGTTTCGACGAGTGAAGTCGCTGAGGTGGTGTCGGTCGTCGAAGGCGTCGAAGAGGCGAACGTCTACGGCGTAGAAATTCCAGGTATGGATGGTCGGGCAGGCATGGTGGCGCTCGTGGCCACTGACCAATTCGATCTAGAAGCCTTCGGTTCTCGGGTCGAGGAGGAACTGGCCTTCTACGCGCGTCCGATATTCCTCCGGATGCTGCCGCAGATGGAAATCACGGGCACGTTTAAGCATCGCAAGGTGGACCTCGTCAAGGAAGGCTTTGACCCAGCAGAAATTTCCGATCCGATTCTGTTTCGCGATCCGACAAAAGGGTGTTATGTCACGCTCGATGGCTTGACTCGCGAAAAGATCTTGAACGGTGAGATTCGAGTCTGAGCATGCCTTCGTTCGAAGTTGATCGACGATTCTGCGGGCCGCCTAAGTCTGGAAATGGCGGCTACGTGGCGGGCCGCCTCGCTTCTTTTCTTGAAGTGGACGGGCCGGTCGCGGTGCGACTGTTTTCGCCTCCTGCTCTTGGGAAGGCCCTCGAGGTACTCGCGATTGACGGCGGTGTCGGGCTCTTCGACGGAGAGACGACAGTTGCTCAGGCGCGAACCGTTGAGCTCTCGATCGAGCCACCCACGCCGCCTAGCTTCGCGGACGCCCGTGACGCGGCAAAGAGATTTCGAGGTTTCGAGGAGCGCGTGTTTCCAGGGTGTTTCGTTTGTGGGTTCGAGCGTCAAGAAGGGGACGGCCTTCGTATTTTCCCTGGAGACACTCAGGCAGATGGACTTTTTGCTGCGCCGTGGACGCCGGATGCAAGCCTTGCTGTCGAGAATGGCGGCTGTGTACCTCCGGAGTTCATCTGGGCTGCACTTGATTGCCCGGGCGCCTTCGCTTTTCCCCAGCCCGAAGGAAAGATCATTTTGTTAGGTGAGATGCAGGTCGAGCTTTTGGGCGATGTGGAGCTAGGGGAGCCCTGCGTGCTCACGAGTTGGAAGATCGGGCAATCGGGCCGGAAGCATATGACCGGTTCCGCGATTTATGGGGCGGACGGCACATGCCGCGGCGTTGCACAGGGGTTGTGGATCGAGATCGAACCCGATGCGGTGCCCCGAAGCTGATCGCGGCATTTGCACGGCCCACGCGACGCCGAGTATTGGCAGCGAAACTGTCATTATGCCATCGTGCTCCTCGGATTTTGCAGCGCCCATGATCTAAGACCTGCCACGGAGGGAGACCCATGTCCGACGTCTATCGCATCTACGGTGCCGAGCTCTCACCCTTCTCGGTCAAGATCCGGTCCTACTTCCGTTACAAGCAGATTCCTCAACACAGGTCATTCGGCAGAAGTATCGAGCGGTTGCAGACAAGAGCGGCCTCTATTCGGTCTTGGCTGCTGCAGGTTGTCTTGAGGCTATGCGAGGGTAGTTGTCGCTCTCCGAATCCCGCGGTTTAACTAAAGGACATGCGAAGATGATCGATCTCTACACATCACCGACGCCTAATGGACACAAGGCTTCCGTAACCCTCGAAGAGCTGGGCCTCGACTACACCGCTCATATGGTGAAGCTGCCCAAGAACGAGCAGAAGGAAGAGTGGTTCCTCGCACTCAATCCGAACGGCCGCATTCCGGTCATTGTGGATCGCGATCCCCAGGGCGGAGGCGGCGACCTCTCCGTCTTCGAAACCGGCGCGATCATGGTTTACCTCGCAGAGAAATCCGGGAAGCTTTTGCCGACGGATGCGCGCGGGCGAGCCGACGTCATGCAATGGCTGATGTTTCAGATGGGGGGCGTCGGTCCTATGATGGGGCAGGCGAACGTGTTCTTTCGCTATTTCCCAGAAAAGCTTCAGCCCGCGATCGATCGCTATCAGAACGAGAGCCGCCGGCTTTTTGAAGTACTCGAGCGAGGCCTAACACACAAGGAATGGCTCGCTGCCGACGAATTCACAATCGCAGACATCGCCAATTGGTGTTGGGTGCGGACCTATAAATGGTCCGGCGTATCGATCGAAGGCCTGCCTAACTTGCGGCGCTGGATGGACTCGATTCGCGGACGTCCCGCTTGTGAGCGAGGCATTGAAGTGCCGGTCAAACTGACCAATATGATTAAAGACAAAAAAGCCGCGAAGGAATTCGCGGAGAACGCCAAAAAGAGTTTGCAGACCTGATCCTCGCCTGAGCACGCATTTGGCAGTCGATCCGAATTTGTATTTACGTTCATTCGCTCAAGGGCGATGAGCCCCTAAGGAGATTTCTCGCAATGAAGCTCTCAACGAACGCTGTGTCCTTCGGCCCCAAGGTCAAGGTAAACATGGATCTGCTCAAGCATGCCGAGTCCCTCGGTTACGACTCCGCCTGGACAGCAGAGGCGTGGGGCAACGACGCCGTTACGACGGCGACCTGGGTCGCAGCGCAAACCACGAAGCTTAAGGTTGGGACTGCGATCATGCAGATGCCGGCGCGTTCACCCGCGATGACGGCTATGACCGCGACGACCTTAAATCAACTTTCCGAAGGCCGTTTCATGCTCGGCCTCGGGCCATCGGGCCCCCAGGTCGTCGAGGGCTGGCATGGCGTTCCGTACGGCAAGCCTCTCGCGCGCACCAAGGAATACATCGAGATCATTCGGAAAATTTGGGCGCGTGAAGAGCCGCTGACCTTCCAAGGCGAGCACTACTCGATTCCGTGTACCGGCGAAGGGACTACGAATCTAGGCAAGCCGCTCAAGAGCATCCTGCACGGCGACCCTTCGATTCCGATCTACACCGCTTCTATCAGCCCGAACGGCCTAGCCTGCGCGGCCGAAGTCGCCGACGGCGTGATCCCGATGATGTACGACCCGGAACGCTATTCGGAGCTGCTGCAGCCGAGTTTCGAAAAAGGCTTTGCAAAAGCGGTGGGCGAAAAGAGCCTCGCCAACTTCGATGTGATGGTCGGCGTAACGGTCATCGTGTCGGAGGATGTCGAGAAGGCCATGATGCCGGTAAAGGCGAATATCGCTCAATACGTTGGTGGCATGGGCGCTCGGGACAAGAATTTCTACAACGACTATGCGAAGCGCATGGGATTCGTTGAAGCGGCGGAAGAGATTCAGAATCTTTTCTTGTCAGGCAAGAAGGCCGAGGCAATCGCGGCGGTGCCGAACGAACTTGTGGACGCGGTGCATCTCGTTGGGCCGGAGGGCAAGATCCGCGAGCGACTGCAGGCTTGGAAGGAAGCGGGCAAGCGCGGCGAAGTGGGGACGATGATGATTGGCGCGATGCAGCCGGAAGCGCTCACTCTTGTTGCAGAGGAAATGCTCTAACCCATTGGCTCTGGCGATCCAGGGCGCTAGTCGCTTTGGGATCGCCCCGCCTTAGGTCCTGTGGCCTATCTTCAATCGTGGGCGCTAGTCGAGATCCCGTCGAGTGGACCGCCGGCGGGTATCTCGTCTTTGTCCCCGGCGAAGAGTGCTTTCACGTCTTCGAGCACAATGTAGGCGCTCGGGACGAGAAAGAGTGAGATCGTTGATCCAAAGAGCACACCAAAGCCGAGGGACGTGGCCATCGGAATTAGGAACTGCGCCGAGACGCTGCCTTCTCGCAGAATCGGTGCGAGGCCGACGAAGGTCGTCATCGATGTGAGCACGATGGGCCGGAAGCGCGCCACCCCGGCTGATCGCACAGCCTCTTCGAGGGGGATGCCGTTGTTGCGCTGCTCGTTGATGTAATGGACGAGCACAAGGCTCGAGTTCACAACGACACCGGTCAAAGCCACTACGCCGAAGATCGACATCATCGAAAAATTGAAGGTTTGGTCCGTGAAGATCTCTCGCGCGAAGAACATGAACCAATGACCAAAGATCGCACCGACGAGTCCGAAGGGAATCACGGCCATGATGATTAGTGGCTGTACGTAGGATCGGAGTGGGACGGCGAGTAGGGCATAGATCGCGCATAACGCGATCAAGTAATTGCTCATTAAGCCGCCGATGCTTTCCGCTTGCTCGGACTGCTCCCCTTGAAGGGCGTAAGACATGCCGGGGTAGTCGGCCAAGAGCGAAGGTAGGAAGTCACGTTGAATTTCCGCGACGATATCGCCGGCGGAGACCTCCGTCGTATCGACATCCGCGGTCACGTGAATCACGCGGTTGCGATCAGAGCGTTTGATCGTCGAGTAGCCGCGTCCAAGCTCGGCCTTCGCGACCGCATAGAACGGAACTTCTCCGCCGTCGGGCGTGCGAATTCGCAAGCCGTCTAGGTCAGCGAGTGAGCGCCGATCCGATTCGGGGTAACGGACCATGACGCGGATATCGTCGCGTCCCCGCTGGATGCGCTGCGCTTCTTCGCCGTAGAAGGCTTGGCGCACCTGCCCCGAGAGATCGTCGAGGGTGAGCCCGAGAGACTGCGCAGCCGGGAGAATGTCGAGTTTCAGTTCTTGCTTCCCTGCGCGGAAGGAGTCGCTGATTTCGAAGACGGCGGCCTTGCTACCGAGTTCCTGCTTGAGTCGTCCGGCAGCCTCGACGAGTTGTTCGACGTTGTTGCTTCGCAGCTGAAAGTCGATGGCGTCCCCCGCATCGAAATAGGATGCGTTGAAGGCAAGCTCCACGACGTCGGGAATCGGTGGCGTATTCGCGCGCCATCTTTGTTTGATTTCAGCGGCGCTGATGGGGCGGGTATCTCCTGACTGAATCGCGATGCGCACTTCCGCGAGATGGCTTCCATTGGCGCCTGCTGCGTCGCCTGGACCGCTGTCTCCCGCGTTAGGCTGCGCGCCGATC
Source organism: Deltaproteobacteria bacterium UBA4427 (assembly GCA_002390675.1). Lineage (GTDB taxonomy): Bacteria > Myxococcota_A > UBA9160 > UBA9160 > UBA4427 > UBA4427. Next base: position 2,609 of record DGPZ01000158.1, on the reverse strand, counting down.
GAAAAAAGCACGTGGCGCACGAGGGATTCGCCATCGACTTTGAGGCCTTCTTCGTCGAGGTCGCGAGTCGTCTGATGGGCGGATTCGAGAATGATCTGCGCCGCACGTTCGGTCTGATCAATGGGTGTGCCCTGGGGCATGGTGAGCGTTGCGGTGATGTAGTCACTCTCGATCGGCGGGAAGAACGAGAAGTTCATCTTGTAGCTGCCGATGCCAAAGATCGCGGTTGAGACAGTGATGAGCAAAATGCCGATGCCGCCAGCGATCACCGAATAACGCTGGGCGAGAGCGCGGTCGAGAAGCGGGCGATAGCGATCGGTCGCGAGTCGAGAGAGGCTCGACGCCATGCTCGTCTGAAATTTTTTCCAGCGTGCCCGGATCGAACCTTCGCGGAGCGTTCCGCTCTCGACGCTGGCGGCCATATGACCGAGGTGGGCGGGGAGTACGAGCTGGGATTCGATGACCGAGAAGATGAGGCAGAGAATTGCGCTCAAGCCGATCACGCCAAAGATTTGACCCATCGTCCCCGGCGCGTAGACCATCGGGAGAAACGCAGCGATCGTCGTCAATACGCCAAAGATGACGGGAACCGAGACTTCGCTCGCGCCCTTGATGGCCGCTTCGAGTGGATCCTCCGCGGCTTCCTGATGGCGATGAACATTTTCACCGACGACAACCGCGTCATCGACGAGTAGGCCTAACACCATGATAAAGGCGAAGAGCGAGATGACGTCGATGGACACGCCCGCGTAGGGGAATATGAAAAGAGCTCCGAGGATCGAAAGAGGGACGCCAATGCTGACCCAGATGGCGAGCTTGAGGCGAAGGAAGAGGGCGAGCACTACGAAAACGAGGACGAAGCCACCTATGCCGTTCTTGATCAAAATGTTCAGGCGATCTCGAAGCACGTGCGCTTGATCGTCCCAAATCGTCATATTGAGGCCTTCGGGCAAAAAGGCTTTAAAATCGATGAGATGCTCTTTTACGGTGTTGACTAGGTTGAGAACCTTTTGGTCGCCGACGCGGTAGGCCGTGACCGTGACCGCGGGCTTGCCGTCGAAGGTCGAGTAGCGGTCATCTTCGTCAAAGCCGTCGACGACCGTGGCGACGTCCGAGAGCAGGAGTCGAGTCCCGTCTGCGCCGGTACGGAGCACTATGTCTTCGAACTCGGGGCCGACGTAAGCCTGACCCTTGGTGCGCAGAAGAATCTCACCCGCACTCGTTTTGATCGAGCCCCCGGGTCGGTCGAGAGAGCCACGTCGCACGGCAGCAACGACTTCGTCAAACGTTAGGCCGTGACGGCGGAGCGCCGATTCCGCGATCTCGATCGAAATTTCATAGTCGCGATCGTTTTTGAGCTGTACCTGCGTCACTTTCGGCAAGTTTGCGATCGAGTCGCGAATGCGTTCGCCGTAGACCTTGAGTGATCGTTCCGAGGCATCCGCGCTCACCGCGATTTCGATCGCCGTGTTACGCACGTCGATATGGCTCACGATCGGCTTTTCGGTTTCGTCCGGGAAGGTCGTGATCGAGTCGACGGCGTTCTTGATTTCGGATAACGCCCGATCAATCGGGTAGTCGCTCATGATTTCGGCGCTGACGCCGCAGGCGCCTTCCGCGGCAGAAGAGGTGATCTCTTCGATGCCGTCTATGCCGTAGATCTCTTCTTCGATCCGGATGCAGACGCCCTGTTCAACTTCTTCTGGGGCGGCGCCCAAATAGACGACGTTGATTGCGATGACGTCGACAGTGATCTCAGGGAAGGCGCGCTGATCAATGGTCGGAAGACTGATGATTCCGCCGACGATCATCATCAGCATCAGCAGGTTTGCAGCCACGTGATTTCGAGCGAACCAGGCGATCGCCCGGGTCATTGGATCTTGGCTCCTGAGTCGGTCGCCGCCGCCAGAGGCGGAGTAGTGCTCAGAGCTTCCGCAAGTGCCGCCTGAGGGTCATTAGCGACGCGCACGAGCATGCCGTCGATCGCGGCCTCAAGGGGTGAAGTGCAAACCCGGTCGCCGGCTTTGAGACCTTCGCCTACGACGATGTGGTTTCGCTCGGTTCGAAGGAGTTCGATGGAACGAAAGTTGATCCTTCCCTCGGCATCAACAACGTAGAGCTCGTTGCCATGACGGAGTGCGTCCCGCGGAAGTACGAAAACGCCCTGGCGCATGTCGCCTTCAATTTCCGCATCGACAAAGAGGCCGATCGAAAGAGGCGCTTCGCGAGGATTTTCGAGGCCTAACGGATCGGTAATTCGAGCAACTAAACTGATCATGCGACTGCGCGGGTCGAGCTCAGCTTCGGTCCTGACTAAGTAGCCCTCCCACTCCCGGACGGTGCCGGCGAATTCGGCGGTCAGCGCCACTCGGGCACCGTGACCCGCTACTTCACCGTTCGAGTCGATCGTCGCGCGTAGCTGTTCGACGTCGAGATAGGCGAGCTCGCGGTCGGGGATCGGAAGCCTCACTTCGGCGTAGTCGACGGCATAGATTTTCGCGATCGAGTTGCCGCGGTTTACGAACTGGCCCTCTTCGACTTGTTCGCTGCGGACGCGCCCGCGATAGGGCGCTCGGATTTCGGTACGGGAGAGGTCTCGGTTGGCACGT
>DGPZ01000205.1 GCA_002390675.1 Deltaproteobacteria bacterium UBA4427 | reverse complement strand
CAACGGCGTACCCAGGAACAGAACGAGGTCCCAGCGCGCGCCAATCAGCCACCACTCGCGGCGGCTGACATCGGAACGTGGTGTGAAATCGAACTGCTCGTGAGTAGCGCTCACCGCTTCATCCTCTGCTGAAATGACCTTGCAAGAAACTCGACCACGGCTGTTGTGAACGCGTCGTTCTGGTCTCCTGACACCATGTGCCCGGCGTCGCCGATATCGATGCACTGAGCGTGGGGGACTGCGTCAAGTAGGGCGTCGGCGCCTTCTCGACTCACTACATCGCTCTCCTCACCTCGCACCAATAGGGTGGGCACCTCTATTCGGCGAGCGCCGGCGAGCAGGCTCTCCTCCATGGCTTGTCTCGATGCCCCGAGACGTTCAATGCCATTACCGTCCGACTGAAATTTGGATGTGAGAAATCGAACGTCCCAACGCCAGTGCCATCGGCCGTCGGACGTGCGGCGAAGCGTGCGCTTGAGACCGTTCAAATCTGACGGGCGCGGCTTGTTGGGTCGGTAGGCAGCAATTGCGTCGGCTGCATCGGTCAACGTGGCAAAGCCGTCGGGGTAGCCGAGCATGAATTTGATGATGCGCTCAACACCGTCCGGCTCCATTCTTGGCGCGATATCGACGAGGACCACTTCAGAATAAAGTTGCTTTCCGGCGATTCGCATCGATGCCAGCGTCATCATCCCGCCGAGAGAAGCGCCGACAACCGCAGGAGGCTCTCCCATTTGTCCGGCGACTGCCTGAAGGTCAGCGGCGAAATGCTCGGGGTCGTAGTCACCATTCTCTGGCCAGTCGCTGTCGCCATGCCCTCTGAGGTCGAGCGCAACGGCCCGCCAGCCCTCGTTCGCCAGCTCCGTCGCTGTGTTTGACCAGGCGTGGCGTGTCTGTCCGCCACCGTGCAGTAGAAGGACGGGAGGACCATCTTCGGGGCCCCGCACGTCCGCGGTCAGCTCGACTCCCGACCCTTGCAGTCGAACAGTCGCGACGCCACCGTCCGCGATGTCGGGCTCTACGCCAGTTTGCTTCGGAGAGAGTCGAGAAAGGCTCATGGCTCTAAACCTCGAACCGCAGGGGAACGGACTTCGGCCCCCTGAGAATGAGCGAATCAATCCACTCCACGTTTGCGCTCGTTCGCTCGATGTTTCGACAGCTGCGCAATAGTTCCTCGAGCGCGACGCGAGCTTCGAGGCGCGCAAGAGACGCCCCGAGGCAGAAATGGATGCCGAAGCCGAAACCGACGTGGCCTTTCAGATTTCTTGTTACATCGAAGCTTGAAGCATCGGGAAGCCATGCCTCATCCCGGTTCGCCGAACCGAGAAGCACCATCACCATCTTGCCCTTTGGAATCGAGACTCCCGCGAGCTCGGTGTCCTCGAGCGTTTGTCGAAAGAGCCCTTGTACCGGCGAGTCGTAACGAACGACTTCTTCCACGAGCCCTTCGATGAGTTCGGGCCGTTCGACGACTTTCGAGAGTTCCTCGGGATGCTCGGTCAGCGCGAGAAGCGCATTTCCCAGCAGGTTGGTGGTCGTTTCGTTTCCCGCGACGAGTAGAAGGACGGCGAAGGCGAGCACTTCGCCCTCCGTGAGTGTGCCTTCGCCTTGTTCTGCCCGAATCAGGGTGGAAATCAGGTCATCGGTCGGCTTCTTACGACGCTCAGCAATCGCTCCGGCGAAGAAGTCGAGGAACTCCTCGCGGGCCCGGACGGCGCGCTCTGGGTCAGCTTGTTCAGTAACTCCCGTCACGCTCGTAATAATGGCGTCGGACCACCGCTTGAAGTCATGGAGACGCTCGGCGGGAACTCCGAGGAGCTCTGCAATGACTCTCACCGGAAGCGGCATAGAGAGGTCCGCGACCAAATCCATTTCGCCGTTCTGAACAACGGCCGAGAGGCATTCGACCGCAATCTCTCGCACTCGTGGCTCGAGCGCTCCAATGCGTCGCGGCGTGAAGCCGCGATTCACAACGGCGCGAAGCCGGTCGTGAATCGGCGGGTCGGAAGCGATGAGATTGTCGGATTCGGTTAGAGCGCTGGCACGACCTTCAGCGCCAGCGTTCGTCATGCCGGTCTGACCCGTCATCATGGCTCTCATGCCTTGCGAGGAGTAGACCTCGGGCGTCTTCAGGATGTGGAGCACTTCGTGGTAGCGGCTCACGGCGAAAACACCGAAGGGCTCCATCTCGTAAACCGGCGCTTCTTTCCGTAGAAGTTCATAGCCGGGGTACGGGTTCGCGCGTGACTCAGGAGCGAGTGGGTTGTAGTCCATGGATTCTTTCCCTCTGTCTTGTGCCTAGAGTGAGCTTTCGTGGCCGAGCGAACGGAACATCCGCCGCTAATCCTGTGAGAGAGCGGTCGACGAGACCTCGTGCAGATTCGGCCTTCTACGACGAAGAGACCCGAAAAACCGCGTCAGGTATTGGATGCTTTCGTCGACCAACGAATAGACAACCGGAACGACGACCAACGTGAGCAACGTCGAGGAAATCATTCCGCCGATTGCGAGTACGCCCATAGGGGCTCGATACTCGGACGCATCCGCTTGGGACAATGCGAGTGGGAGCATTCCGAAGACGGTCGAAAGCGTTGTCATCAGAACGGGCCGAAGTCGAATCGGCCCAGCTTCGAGCATGGCCTCACGTGCATTCAATCCTCGCTCACGCCCTTGGTTGGCATGGTCGACGAGAAGAATCCCGTTCTTCATCACCAGGCCTACGAGCGCGAGGAGCGCAATCTGCCCAAAGATGCTCAGATTCTGTCCGGAGAGCGCAAGCGTGGAGAATGCGCCAACGAACGCAAGCGGCGCGGTCGCCATAATCGAGACGGGCTGAAAGAAGTTGTTGAACTGACTTCCCAGCACCATGTAGAGGGCAAGCACTGCAATGCCGAATGCGAATACGACTGCCTGAGCGGTCTCTTGCATCTTCTCGCCCCAGCCGCGGTGTCGGCCGGTGATTTCGGGTGGGAGCCCGATTTCCGCAACGAATCGGTCCACCTCCGCGACGGCTGTGCCTAACGCGACGCCGCTTGGATTGTTCGCGAAGATGTCAATCTTCCGAGTGCGATTCTCTCGGTCGACTTGGACGGGGCCGGAGCCGACCTCAAGAGAGGCAATACTTGCGAGGTTCGCAAGTGACCCATCTGCGGAACGGACCTGGAGGATGCTTAATTCTGCGAGGTCATCTCGCTGGGCTTCTTCGAGGCGAACACGAACGTCGTAGCGCTCTCCGTCCTCCTCGTAGGTTGCTACATCGACGCCGCCGACAGTGGCTCGAAGGGTATTTGCAATCGAGCGAAGGAAGACGCCTTGGTCGGCGGCTGCTTGCCGGTCGACGACAGCTTGTATCTCAGGACGCCCGTCCTCATAACTAGACGTGACGTCGGCGAACGAGGGGCTCGCTCTCATCCGAGCGACCAGCGCGGTGGAAACCTGAGCGAGTTCCTCCAGGTCCGGACCCTCGAGCGCGTACTGCATGCCGAATCCCGTGTAGCCACCTCCCGAAATCACCGAGACTTCGCTCACGATGACGTCTTTCGCGTCTGGGACGGCCGGTGGGACGACGTTGCGCGCAATATCCATGACCTCGAGCATGGTTCGCTCGCGCTCGCCCTTCGGTGTCAGCCCCACGTACAGAAGTATCTCATTGACGCGTCCCTGGCTCCCAGAACCAATCGTCGAAAAGACGGCTGCAACCTCGTTGATGGAGGCGAGTGCGTCCTGCGCTCTCTTCGCGGTGAGTTTCGTGGCCTCGATGCCTGTTCCAAGCGGGAGTTCGATATGAGTTTCGAATTCCGAGCGGTCCGCTCTCGGTGAGAACTCGAGAGGAATGGTTCGAGAGAGGAATCCCGCGGCAACGACCGATAGGAATGCGAGGCCGAGAATCAGGGCGCGATGGCGAAGTGCCGCAGCAAGAAGGAGTCGGTAGCGGGCTTCGACATGCGTGTAGACATTCTCGAGCTTGACGAAGAGTCGACCGTGGGTGTCTTGGCGCTTCATGAGCCGACCGCCGAGGGCCGGAGTCAGCGTGACCGCGATAAAAAGGGACACAGAGACCGCGAACACGACAGTGAGGCCGTATTCGAGAAACATGCGACCAATCATTCCCTGCATAAAGGCAATGGGAACGAATACCGAAGCGATGGCAGCCGTCGCCGCAAAGATGGCTGGGCCAACCTCGGCAGTACCGCGTGCGGCTGCTTCGAGCGGGGCCTCCCCC
>DGPZ01000088.1 GCA_002390675.1 Deltaproteobacteria bacterium UBA4427 | reverse complement strand
AAGTGAGCCGAGATTGTTCGCGGATCACTTGACGAGAGCTAGGCGCCTTTGTGGCGTCGGGGGCGTCGTTGTTCGATTCAGACGCCTATGTAAAGTCGTTCGATTCAGGCCCAGGATCTCGGCCGCAGTGGTCTTATTTCCGGCCGTTCGCGTCAGAATCTGCTGGATATAGGCCTCCTCGATGTCCAGCAATGTGAAGTCCTTAGCGGCGGCACGTTCGCAGAAAAAACCCAAGTCGGAGGTTTCGTCCTTCGCGTCGTGGGTCGGTCTCGTCTGCTCAACCGCGGTGTTCTCGGGCGTCGTATGACGGAGCGAGTCAATCCAGATATCTTCGGGTTCGAGAATCGTGGCCGGGCTCATCGCGATGCTGCGTTCGATCACGCTGACGAGTTCACGGACATTGCCCGGCCAGCCGTAGGTTCTGAGCTTTTCCAGGGCCGCTGGCGAGAGCTTTCTCTCGGGGTCGCAGCTCTTGATGAGGAGCTCGGCCAGGGGAACGATATCCTCGAGTCGATCGCGGAGCGGTTCCAATTCGATTGGAATGACGTTCAGGCGGTAATAGAGATCGCTTCGCAGGGTTCCTCGGGTGACCGCCTTTTCTATGTGTTGGTTGGTCGCCGCGATGATTCGGACATCGCATAGGAAATCTTCCGTCGAGCCCAGCGGTCGAACGCGGCGATCCTGCAGAACACGAAGGAGCTTGCTCTGCAGAGCCACATCCATTTCCGAGATCTCGTCGAGAAAGAGCGTTCCGCCATCGGCCCGTGCGAATAGGCCGTCCTTGTTGGCGGTCGCGCCGGTGAAGGCGCCTCTGACGAAGCCGAAGAGTTCGCTCTCTAGCAGTGCTTCGGGAAGTGCTGCGCAATTGACAGCGATGAAGGAATGATCGGCTCGATTGCCCTGGCCGTGGATGGCCCTAGCGATTACGTCCTTGCCTACGCCGCTCTCGCCGCGAATTAAGACCGGGCTGTCGTTACTGCGTAGTCGAATGACGAGGTCCACGATCCTCTTCATCGAAGCACTCTCGGCGATCACGCCGGGGATGCGGGAGGACGCTGAGGCGGGGGGTACTTCGGGGCTTTTTTCAAGCAGGATTTGCGGCTTGCTCTGCTTCAGGCCGACCGCACTGCGCAGGTCAGGAGATTTCTTCGCCGAGTTCGATCGCAAAGGGGCGTCGAGATCAGGTCGTGGCGATGCACTCGGAGTCTCCGCTGATTCTTCTATCGGTCTGCTCGAAAATTCAGACATCAAGGATCTCCTGTGCTGGAGAGGCGGTGACGGAGCTTTTCGCTCCCGGCGGGGAGAGCACTTCCCAGTTTGGAAGACTCACCGATCATCAAATCGCCCCTGACCTCTTTTGGCTTTTCTTTCTTGATATGAATTGGGGTGAATGACCCATATGTGTCGAGAAGTTTTAAGGATTTCCCTTTTTAATGGGTTCAGTGTGCATCTCTTTATCCCCGATACGCGAGCATCGTGCAGATCACCTGCTGGCCATGCGCAAGCCACCTGATCGTCGGCCTACTGTGACCTAATCGCTGTTCTGATCAATCTTGCTAGGTGGCTCCGGTTGGCACTCATTCTGATATCCGTAGGGAGCCAGATAGGTTTCATCTCTAAGAGATGTTCAACTAACAATATAAATTTATTCCTATTAAAATGTGTGTCTTGATCCTCACAGACCTCGGATTCCCAAGAAGGGGCAGTGTGGGCCCGTCAGAGCTTAGTTGTCAGAACAACTAATACCGGCGGTGTGGAAATGCGGCTTGTTTTGCCGATCCCCGCAAAGCTTCCTCATCGAGGTGGAATCCAAGTCGGATCGATCCCGCCCCATGCGTTGGCGATGCGGCCGGGGACGGAGCTAGTCGGGGCCGTCCGGCCCAAATCCCGGGCAATATAATCCGCTCGCCCGCTCAGGAACCCGCCTGCATGGCGGTGGCCCGCATCTGCATCATCCTTTATGGATGTCTAGGGTAGGTTTAGCGGGGCTCGAGGTTGCGATGGTATCGAGGCTGATATCCGAAGCAGAAGAGAGGGTTAGGCCATCTTCTTTACGGCCTTGCGCCTCAATCGACCCGAGGCAACCGAAGGGTCTGGCCGACAATGATCTTTTTCGAGCTGGGAATCTCGGGGTTCTCGTTCAGCACATGGCTAAGCAGTTCCTTGTCGTAGGCTCCGTAGGCTCCAATAATGATCCGGTAGAGATTGTCCCCTTCCGCGACGGCTACCGTGCGCACTTGCCCGGCTTCGGTTCGACCCTGTGTGGCCTTGGCGATCAGGGCCTCCTTCGCGGGAGTTTCTTCGGCCGGGGTGTCTATGACCGAAGCTTTCTCTACCAGAGCTTCCTTCACTCGAATCTCTATGCTCTGAGGAACTTCGACGCTGCTTTCGGGCTTGGAGGTGGCCGCTGCCGGTGCTTCCGGGGCGGATGCGAGTGTCTCCACTATCCTTGCCGGCTGAACCGGTGGCGGCACCGGGATGATTTTTTCGGGCATCGGGGGATCGATGCGCACTTCTGCCACGACAGCGCTTTCGAGGCGAGCAGGCGTTGCTTCCGCGGGCCCCGTTAGGAGATCCCCAACCAGGAAGCCGAGACCGAAAGCGAGGCAGGTCGCGATTACCATGCTCACGGTTTCCAGGCGGATGCGGCGACTGGCCTTCGGCTTGTCGACGATGACCCCAAGCAGTTTGTCAGCGGGGTTCTCGATGTACTTTTGCGCACTGAGCGCGATCTGATCCGCGCTTGCACCCGGCGGCAGGATCAGGGCCGCGGCGTCGACCTTGGCACACACGGCGCGACACTCCTGAAAGCCGACGCCTCCGGGCATGTTGAAAATGACGAAGTCGAACTGCTCGTTCGTGGAATCCAGGAAACGATCGAAGCTGCCGGATTCCAGCAGCTCGGAGAGCTTGGCATGATCTCCGCCCAACCTTGCTTTATAAAGCTCTCCAGGCCCAACTTTTTCGATTTGAGGGTGTGTGTGCGCGCCCTGGCTAAAAAGATCGAGCAGGCCGAGTGTGTGATCTGTGCTGAGAACTTCCCCGAGACTTAGAATCCATGGATTCAGATCAACGACAAGCACCCCGAGGTCGGAATCCTCGGTCAGGGATGCGGCGAACCGGGCAACGCAATCCGCGGATTCACCCCCCTCAAAAGTGTTAACCAAGAGAAGTCTCTTAGTGGATCCTTCGGCGACCAAGCCGAGTAAGTTGTTCTTGATATCTCCGTGATCGACCACCATTTTATCCGTTGCAGCTGCATCCCGCCGAGGCCTGATTTCTTCTTCTCGAGGCTCCAGCAAAGTAATCGGACGGCGCCTTTGGCTCCCCCACTCAGCTCTCTTGAGGGCATCATACGTTGTTCCCATTTTAACTCCGGAGTCAAGGTGTAACCGCATGGCGGTCGATACTCCGTACAGGGCGCGGCACGGATATCTCTTTTGTCACATCCAGGTCAAGATCAGCGCTCAATCCCTGTCGACCCTTCAGTGAGTGAGTCGGTGCAGTCGACCGGTTTCTTTACCGAATCCGACGATCAGGGGCCTAAATTGAGCGATTCTGGGGAGCGCGCTTTTCCTCATTCGCGGCGGGATTGATTCGTATTTAGCGACGAATGATCACGACTTGCGGTCGCCAATCGTAATCTCTGCGCATCGACCTGCATCAGGGGAGTTGCGGGAGGAGGCACGGGAGAAGATCAACGCGAGCGGACGCGTCGTCATACTGGGCTCAAGAGGCCGGCACGCGCATTACAACCGGGGAACAGGAAAACAAACAGCGTCTGCAGGGCCACAGGCAATCTGGCAACGAGTATCGGTGGTACTGAAAACGGCGCTTAAATTTCCTATCCCCCAAATTCTTACCAGCGCTTTGCCCTCGATGACGAATTCATCCGTTTCGAGTACGTGCGCCCCGGAGGGGAGCCGTGACCGTTTCTATAAACTCAGGGTGCTGCTGCGGCGATGCTACTGCGGCGCGGATTTTTTCTTTTCGAAGCACAGCGAAAAGCTGTCGGGGTCATTCCGGTCCAATTGCGAAAAGCGTGAGAGAATGAACTTGAGCCGTTAAACCCAACGAGGGCGCTAATCTCCAGGATACTAAGGCAGTCGTCTAAGAGGTATTCATGGGAGAGTTCGATGCGAACTTGCTTTACCAAGTCCCGAAAAGTGCCCCCTTCGTCGGAGATATGCCGTTGTAGGCTGCGCAGGCTCATCCCCATAGTCCTCGAGGCAGCAAGTTGGGTCGGTTCTCCCTCGGGAAGTGCATCGATCAACCATTTCCGTACACGATCGATTGTGGGCGTCGACGCCGATTCTCTGTCGATACTGTCTACTGTTTTTTGGGCGATGTCGTCCGTCTGATCGGCGAGGACTTCGTTCCCACTCCGAAGCTGTCTGTCGAGAAGTTCGGAATCGAAGACCAGCGCATCCGTCTCCGCTGAAAATAGAATCGGTGCGCGAAAAAAATCTTCGAAGGGCTTCGTGTGATCTGGCTTAGGTCGCCGCAACGCCACTGACACCGGGTTCACGGAACTCCTCGTCAAGTAGCGCGCTGTTTGCACAGCTTGTGCGATCACGGCATCGATAGCCTCATCCGGAAGCCGCGAGTAGCCGCGCCCCATTTCGTAGAGCAAATGCGTTTGCTCTCCCTCCTTTTTGAGCTCTAGATGCGCGTTTGAGATGATGATTCGACCAAATCGGGCGTACCGCTCAAAGGCCTTGCGCAACGTTGCACTGGCCAGAACCGAGTAGCCAAGAGCCTGAAACGTTGTGGAGTTGACGTATCTGACGGCGTCTATCCCAATAGATGGATTGCCGGACGTTCTCACAGCGCACCGCCACAAGTCACTGACGACATCGACCGCGTGTCTTTCGTTGGGGGCAAGGAATTCGTTGCCATCGAGACCCACTGCATCAAGCAACTCAACGACTTCGAAACCCTTTTCTCGTACTGCGTCCAGAAGAATCTGTGTCCAGCTTCCGAGAACCCCAGGGGTGTCTGCTTGGACGCAGTTGGGTTTTTTTAAATCCAAAGAGGATGGATTCAAATGCGGCTGAGCCAAGCGCGCCGAAGACCAGAAAATAGTATCTGTCATGTCGATAATTGTGTCGTAAAAGCCCCATTATTACTATCAGTTTATCGTTTAATTCCGGCCACGGCGGAAGCCGAACAATCTAAGGCGCATTTGGCGGCTAAAAAAATACATATTTAGTCCACTCTGCTACCGCTGGGTGCTTTAGTTAACGGTAGGAAAGAACAACAAATCACCTTGCGGATCTCGAGGTTATTTGTGGAAGCCGTCCAGGGCACCCCACCGCAGAAGAGGGCTATTACGATGAGCAAAACTCAGCAACCAACGAAGTCAAAATTAATATTCGCATCAGCTCTTATGCTGGTCGTAGGATTTCTTACAGCGCAAGCGGCGCAGGCTAAAGACTCTGTCTCCCTGTTTGGGCTCTTCGAAAAAATTGGCACGACAACGACAGCACATAAAGACTCTGTCCCCAATTCGATCTTCTCAGACCCAGAAGTGATCGAGCTTGGAAAAGCTTTGTTTTGGGACATGCAAGTCGGAAGCGGCAATGGCGCGGCAATGGCGTGTGCAAGTTGCCATTACCAGGCCGGAGCGGATTCAGAAGCGCGACGGGTCGCGTCTTCTGTGCGTCCCGATGGCATTGTTGGATCCCTCGGCGTTCAAGACAGCCTGTTCAATGGGGTTTCGATTACTACAGCGACGGGACGGGCGAACTCGAAGGATGACATGTCTGTGCCTCTCGAGTTCTTCATAACTGATCGCCAAGCGCCGCCCACGGTTGAGTCCGAGTTCGAGCACAATTTTTGGGACGGTCGCGCGAACAACTGTTTTAACGGTGTCGATCCGGGAGGTAAGAAGGGACAACGCGGTCTCTATCAGCGGGACAGCGACGGGAATGTCGTTCCGACTACATTTAGGCTCTGCGATGCTTCGCAGGCATCTCAGGCCGTAGGCCCGCCCAACAGTCACGTCGAAATGGCTGCTGCGGGCCGCACGTTCCCGGAAATAGGATTCAAGATGTTGCGTCTAAAGCCTCTCGCGATGCAATCCGGCGACCTGGCTACGAAGCTGGAGAACGAGCCCTTTGGGCATTACGATCAGATGATCAAGGATGCTTTCGGGGACGAACTTGGCGAGTTCATAGGCGATGAGGTCGTTTCTGATGTTACGCCCGTACGTTTAATGCGTGTACCAGAGGACGACGGCGCAGGTCCCACCCTTATCCAGCCTACCCTTACTGAGCAGAACTTCTCGCTCTTCTGGGGTCTTTCGGTCATGGCTTATGAGCTGACCCTCGAATCCTACGATCACGTTACGAAGCCCACACGCGCTCAGGAAAAATCTTTCAAGCGCATGCGCTGCGACAGTTGCCATTTGAAAGATGGAACGAGCGCAGCTCACGTATTCACGGGCAAGAACGGAAAGGCTTTCATTTCCACTGGCGTTTCAGACCAGAGTGTCGACCCTGGCGTTGTCGACGAATTTGTCGGGCAGGACACCTTCGAAGGCAACTTCAAGACAACTCATCTTTTCAATCTGCCCCTCACTGCACCCTATTTCCACGACGGCTCTGCGGCCGATCTCTCGGAAATGCTCGACTTTTACATTCGGGGTGGCAATCGGGTTGACCAGAAAGTCAAGATCAAGAAACTCGAGAAGAGGATCAAGAAGGGGGACAAGGCCAATGTCATCGCGATGATGGAAGGCTTGACCGATCCGCGAATTGCGGAGGGATCTGGACCCTACGCTCATCCCAGCCTGCAACTCTTCCTCGATGACGGGTCGTTTTTCTGGATGGACGCGTCCGATGACCCCAACGCCGATCCCGAAGCCCCTGGGCTGAGTTACGGACCGACGATCTACCCATAAAGCTGCATGAGCACAACGAGAAATTCCTCTACGAGTAGTTTTCAATGTGCTCAAACGATTGCGGCACCCTTCGAGGTCACTGATCGCGGGTGATCACGAACATGTTCGATCTAAGTCGCCCTGGATTCTTCGGAGTCCAGGGCGATTTTGCGTTTTGGAGCCGTGCCCAGGAAGGGGCAGGGTGGCCCCGTCGGAGCTTAGTTGTCAGAACGCCTAATATCGGTGGTGCGGAAAACGCAGCGTGAACTGCCTATTCCCGACATCGGAGTCAGGAGCGGCAGTGACTACTCGAACCAGTCATGGTCTCGGACGCGATGCACGTGTCAGCCAATCTTGTCCGATTGTGCATGTAAAGCTGCACGGAAGTCCGGATGGGCAATCTCTGCCAAAGCATGGGCACGATCGCTTACAGTAAGGCCCGACACTTCGGCCGCACCGTATTCCGTTACGACGATATCAAGTTGATGCCTAGGAGTCGTTACCAGCGTGCCTGCAGCGAATGTGGCGAGGATCCTCGAGAGTGTTTCTCCGCCCACTTCGACGGTCGACGGCATACAGATCATCGATCGATCGTCCGCCTCAAAACTCCCCCCCGAAGTAAAGTCTTCGTGTCCACCAATCCCCGAGTGTTGACGTCCATCAATACTATCGGCAACGACCTGGCCCGCGAGATCCACCATCAAGGCTCCGTTGATACATCGCATATTGCGGTTAGCGGCAATAATCATGGGCGTGTTGACATGCTCAACGGGTAGGAACCTGACTTCTTCCTGACCCTCCAACCATTGGTAAAGCTCCGTGCTGCCCATCGCGAAAGTCGCCACGGAATAACCCACGTGGGAGCCTTTGTGAGCATTAGACACCTTTCCAGCTTTGTGGAGCCGCATCAAACCTGTTGTGAACATTTCGCTGTGGACGCCGTAGTCGCCGCCCGGTCCGTCGGCTAGTAGGCCGGCTACAGCACCGGGTATGCCGCCGATACCCGTTTGGATTGTGGCGCCGTCGGGGACGAAGCCCTGAACGAAAGTCGCAATGGCACGTTCGATATCGGTGGGATTTTTTTCGGGAAGCTCCATCGGGACTCTTTGTGTTTCAATCATGATGTCAACTTCATCGACGTGCACGCGATGGCTGTGGTCCGGAAGCAGTCCCAAGGTTCGAGGCAAGAATGGAGTCGTCTCCACGACGAGGAGTCGGTCGGGGTCACTGCCGCATCGGTGAATTTCATCCACAGTCGCTCCGGCCGCGATCGACAGACTGAGAAAACCGTCGGAGTCGGGCGGGGTCGCAGTGATTGCCATGATCCGCGCGTGCATTCTCTCGGCAAAGAGTTTGAATCGCCGAAAGTCACCCGGAAGAAAGGACACATCGTGTCCGGCATTTCGGAGAAGACGTTCGGCGGGACCAAAAAATCCTGACAGAAGATGAACGCCCGGCTTTGTAAAGAGGGTATAGGGCTCCAAAAGCATTCCGCCGAAAGCCGTCAGATCTTCCCAATCCTCTCGTTTCGACATTGCTGCAAGCAGGCTGCAGGGCTGCACCGGCCCGAATCCAAGGCAAAGAGAATCTACTGGGCGAATTAACTCAACGGCTTCTTCAGCACTACATCGTTTCATATTTTTCCTCTCTCAAACATAAAGACCTAACCGACTCACAAAACTTGAATCGCAAGAAAAATGACGTTCCAGACCTCACGGCCACGGTCGATCTTCGTTCTGGTGCTCGAAATGATTTTATAGCTGTGCGCGCCGTCCCAAAGCGCATTATGCCCCAACGGCTGCTCGATAATCTGAGCCACGGAGAGCGCTGCGAGGAGTGAGAGGGCGAGGATGAGTAAGCGTATCATGGACGGACCGTGTGGTGTTGACTCGAAATGCGCCACGGAGAGGGCGTGAACGGCTAAGGTCGGTCGCAAATCCTGCACTGGGCCGTCGCGGTTGTCTTCGGACAATGGACCCGCCCCTCTAAACGGCGGGACCAAACGGATCCTGTTCGCGCGGACGTGAGAATGGACTAACGAAGCTGGGTACATAGCATCGCGATGAGCAGCGGAGCGGTCTGAACTTCACGGTAGATCCGCCTGCGCTATCGGGGCCACCTGCGCGCCGGTCAAGGCGGAGTTCTACCTACGCGCGATGCCCTCGACGATGCTGCATTACCGCTTTGGCACACTCGTTCTTTAACTGGTTGCGGGTCGGCCCGCCGGATCCAGCAGACCCCATGTTCGCGTTGCTAGAACGCACTGTGGGGCTCATCCTCGGCCGCAACCTTCCTTCTGCGCCCGAGCCTGAGCGCCCAGGCAGGGACCGTCGAGACTGAGCTACTCGGCGTCTTTCCGGGTGGCGGCCGTGCCCATCTTTCGACTCACTAACAGAATGATCGATTCGCTGGCCTCTATATACAACGATCGGCTTCCCGGCGGTTCTCTGCGAACGAGAATCGAGCGTCTGTGGACAGAACGTGGACATCTCGCCCTACAATTCCTGCTGCGCGAATCAGGCGATGAACTATCTCGTCGGGGGGTAAGCCCTTGGGCACTTCGGGAGTGCGCAACCGAATATCGTTCCCAGCGAGGCGTTTCCGACCTCGGGTGGCGACATGGTGATCGCCTGGACGGGTCCATTTCGGCCCTATCTGTCGAATTGGTGACCGCTACGGATCGTTGCGCGCGCCTTTGAAATCGTTTTCGAGCTGTATCGTGGTCCCGGCTCAGACGAGGTTTTACACGCCGTCTGCGCTTCGTTCGCGCGTGAGCTCGGAGCCCATAGCGCGCCCCCGCAGGAGTAAATTTGATGCTTAATGACGTTTCCGGATCCGGATCCGGATCCGGCTGGCGAACCACTATTGAAGACGGATTTGAGCGATGGGGACGGATCGTTGTGCGGTCGCGTTGGATTGCGCTGATTCTTTCCCTGGTCGTTACGTGCTGGCTCTTCAGCTACCTGCCGAATCTGACAGTCGACAATTCGACAGAATCGTTCCTCACGACGGATGATCCAGCGATCGTCCGATACAACGAATTTCGCGAACAGTTCGGTCGCGACGACAAGATCATCATTGCGGTAGGCGGCGGCGATATCTTCTCCCTCGAATTCCTTGAGCGGCTTCGCGACTTCCACATCGCCATCGAAACAGAGGTCCCTTATATCACCGACGTAGAAAGCCTCGTGAATGCGCGTTTTACGCGGGGCGAGGAGGGCGGCTTGGTCGTTGGCGAACTCCTCGAAGATTGGCCCGAAACTCCGGAAGACTTGGCGCTCTTCGAAGAGCGCGTCCGGGGG
>DGPZ01000118.1 GCA_002390675.1 Deltaproteobacteria bacterium UBA4427 | reverse complement strand
GAACGTGATGCTCGGCTATTGGCGGAATGAGGAAGCGACTCGGGAAGCCTTCTTCGATGACGGTTGGTTTCGAACCGGAGATATCGGGCAATTTCGCGACGGACTGCTCTTTCTCGCATCGCGCAAGCGCGACATGATCATTCGCGGGGGCGAGAATATCTATCCTCTCGAGATCGAAAATCGTATCGATGATCATCCGGACGTAGTGGAAGTTGCCGTCGTCGGTGTGGACCACAGAGAGCTCGGCCAAGAAGTGAAAGCGATCATCGTTCCAAAGCCGGGGGGAACGATCGGCGAGCAGGCTATCAAGGACTTCGTCGCGGAGACCCTCGCCTACTACAAGGTCCCGTCCCATATCGAGATTCGAAGCGAGCCGCTCCCGCGAAATGCGACGGGCAAGGTGCTGAAGCAGGTTCTCCTCGGGGAAGCTGAGAATACGTTTAGCGAGGAGTAGTGTTCGCGAAGACGAGTAGAGCGGGGTCTCGGCAGGCTTACAAGATCCGGTATGATGAGCCGGCACGGAACCCCACCTCACCTACGCCCGACGCGAAGTTTGCGGGCGGGACGTGGCCGCTTTACGCGTCCAATCACGATACGGAGTACAAAGAATGTCGACGGGACCCCTCGCAGGAATCACAGTTTTGGAAGTTGCGGGTATTGGCCCGGGTCCTTTTTGCGGGATGATGCTCGCCGACATGGGCGCGGACGTAATCCGCATCGACCGCGCGGGCAGCGTGAAGACCGGCGACGATGAGCGCGATCCGAATACGCCGCCCCTCGATGTTCTGGCGCGTGGGCGCCGCAGCTTGGGCGTCGACCTCAAACACGCCGATGGCGTGGAAGCCGTCCTGAAGCTCGTCGAAAAAGCCGACGTGATCATCGAGGGCTTCCGCCCCGGCGTGATGGAGCGCCTCGGCCTAGGCCCGGACGTTTGTCTCGCTCGAAACGGAAAGCTCATCTACGGCCGCATGACCGGTTGGGGCCAAGAAGGTCCGATGGCCCAGGCTGCGGGACATGACATCAATTACATCGCGCTCGCCGGTGCACTCGAGCCGATCGGCCGTCAAGGGCAGAACCCCGTGCCGCCGCTCAACTTGGTTGGCGATTTCGGTGGCGGAGGCATGTTGCTTGCCTTCGGTATCGCGTGCGCTTTGACAGAACGTGCGAGCTCGGGCAAGGGGCAGGTCGTGGACGCTGCGATGGTGGACGGTGCCTCGACTTTGATGGCATTCTTCCACGGCATGAAAGCCATGGGTGGTCACGGTGACGGCGGACGCGGCACGAACATCCTCGACTCAGGCGCACATTTCTACGACACCTACGAAACGAGCGACGGCAAATTCATCTCTATCGGATCCATCGAGCCGCAGTTCTACGCAGAGCTTATGGAAAAGCTCGGCCTCGCAGATGACGAGAAGCTGACCCACCAGATGGACAAGTCTGGCTGGCCGCTCATGAAGGCTCGCTTCGAAACGCTTTTCAAGACGCAGACGCGGGATCAGTGGTGCAAGCTCATGGAAGGCACAGATATTTGTTTCGCGCCTGTCCTAGCAATGGACGAAGTGGCAGAGCATCCGCATATCAAGGCACGTAACACATACGTGGAGCGCTATGGCCTCATGCAGCCCGCGCCCTCTCCGCGCTTTGGCCGAACCGAGCCGACGCTTGGCAATCCGCCTGCGCATGCTGGGCAACACACGGATGAACTCCTTGAAGGCTTCGGGTTCAGCGCAGACGAGATCGCGAAGCTCCGCGACGGCAAGGCCATCGCGTAGCGTTTGCTCCGCAGGTGTGACCGCCCGATTGGCCTACGCAGTCCGTCGCGGATGCACAAAATCTGATTGTTTCGTGAGCTCAACTCCATACCAAGTGATGACAGCCACCCCGCGGCGGATAGGTTAGAGTCCGCTCAGATCGACCGGCAAAGTCCGGTTATAAGGAGACCGTCCCGTGAATCCGAGATTAGCTGTCGTCATGGTTGGAGTGTTGCTTGTCCTGATGTTTGGACAGCGCTTCGTGCACTCTGTTCCGGCGGGCCACGTCGGCGTCGCCATTCTGTTCGGTGACGTTCAGGAAGAGGTGTATCCCGAAGGTTTGCACATCGTGAATCCGTTCCTTTCTTGGAAGGATCTAGACGCACGTCAGGACACGTTTAAAATTTCGCAGCTTGAGATGCCGACCCGGGACCAGCTGCTTTCGAAGGTCGACCTCTCGATCCAGTGGCGTCTCGACTCTTCGCGTGCCGCGGATATCATCCGCGACACGGGCGATAAGGATCGATTGATCCAAGTGCATCTCCACCCGAAGGCTCGCTCCCTTGTGCGGGCCCTGGGCACGCAGATCGAACGCGCAGAAGATCTCTTCAAGGACGAAGTGCGCAACAATCTCGCGGTTCAGATCGAGACCGAATTGACTTCGTATGTCGCGGACAAGGGAATCGTGGTGGATTCCGTTCTTCTGCGGAACATCAACTTGCCGCCCGTTCTCGCCGACGCAATTGGCCGCAAGAAAGAACGCGAGCAGGAAGTTGAACGTCAGCGCGCCGAGCTCGAGCGCGTGAAGCTTGAGCAGGAACAGCAAGTCGCTCAGGCGGAGGCCTTACGCCGAGCCGCAGAGGAAGACGCCAAGCGACTTCGCATTCTTGCAGACGCCAAGGCCTATGAAATTTCAACGATTAACCTGGCTGCCTCAGGCAACCCGGCCTATATCCAGCTTCAGAGTCTCGAAGCGCTGAAGAAGATGGCCAAAGATCCCGCCGCTAAGCTCTACTTCATGGACTCGAATTCGCCATCTCCGCTTCCGCTCCTCAATATTGGAGATCCGGTGGTGAAGAATTAGGCAGTAGGTACTCCCCGCCGCGCTACGGTGCGGGCATAGGAAGAGCTGCCTTGAACACGTTTGCCGATCCTTTGAACCATGCGGTGCTTGTCGGCGCGGACCGGACTGCGACGGTTTGCGGAGACGTGCGCCATACGTTCCGCGAGCTTTGGACGCGCTGCCGGCAGCTCGGTGGATTGCTTGATCGCTTAGGCATCGAACGCGGCGAACGCGTGGCGATCTGGGCGGACAACAGCCATCAGTATGTAGAGGTCTATTCAGCCGTCCCGGCACATGGACGGACGGTCGTGCCGCTCAATACGCGCCATTCTGAGCCTGAACTCGTGTATGCGCTGAACGATTCCGGCGCGCGAATTCTCTTAACGGACCGTGATCCGGGCAAGCTCGCCGATTGTGTCGAGCACGTGATTCAAATTCCTGATGAGTTCGAGTCCCTGCTCGCGGAATCGGAAGAGGTCGAGCTCGGCGTGGGTGTCGTCGAGTCGGATCTCGCCGGACTCTTCTATACAGGCGGCACAACCGGCGCGTCGAAGGGCGTGATGCTTACGCATCGCAACCTGATCGCGAATACCTTCCACTGGATGAGCTTGATCCCGCATCAGTCGAGCGACTCGATGCTTGTTATGGCGCCGCTTTTTCATGCGGCGGGCTCGAACGCCGTCCTCGCAAATATCTGGACGACCGGGAAGCAGGTCATGCTGCCGGTCTTTTCGGGTGCGGGTGCCTTAGATTTGATTGAGGCGGAAGCGTGCACGGGCTCGATCGGCGTGCCGACCATGATCTCCGCCATCGTCGAAGAACAGATGGCGCGGCCGCGTAAAACGGACTCGATGAACTGGCTCGCTCATGGCGGTTCTCCCATAGCGACCCAGCTTCTTCGCCGGGTTCACGAGGCGATTCCTTCGGCCGAGTTAGTCGAAGTTTACGGAGCGACGGAACTCTCGCCACTCGCGACGGTCTTCCGCCATGAAGAGACGCTCTTTGAGGATGACCGGATTCGTTCTGCGGGTCCGCCCGTGCTTGGGGTCTCGATCGAGATTCTCGCTGAGGATGGCTCCCCGCTTCCCCTAGGCGAGGTGGGCGAAGTCGTTGTGCGAGGCGCGAACGTGATGAAGGGCTATTGGAATAAGCCGGAGCAGACGGCCGAAGCGATCCTCGACGGTGGCTACTGGACCGGGGATCTCGGATATATGAACGAAGAGGGGTACGTCTATCTCGTTGACCGATCGAAGGACATGATCGTGTCAGGCGGAGAGAACGTGTACTCGACGGAAGTCGAAGAGGTGCTCTATCGGCATCCTGATGTACTCGAAGCGGCCGTGTTTGGCGTGCCGGACGAGAAATGGGGCGAGGCAGTCTACGCCGCCGTGCATCTGCGTCCCGGAACCGAGGGTGTTAGCTCCGAAGACTTGGTCGCCTTCTGTCGCGAATCGCTCGGAGGCTACAAAGTTCCGAAGGGCATCGACTTGCACGACGACGTGCTGCCGAAGTCGGGCCCTGGGAAATTTTTGAAGCGGTCGCTACGCGCGCCGTTCTGGGAGGGGCGCGACCGCGCTGTGAACTAACGAGAGCCGCTGGTTCGCCGGGCCGCGGGTGCTATCCGCTCGCCTACTTCCAGGCGAAGACGGGTTGTTCGTAGTGTGCGACCCGCGTCCCTCGGCCGGCCAGAGCCACTTCGCGCATCTGGTAGAGCACGGCGGCCGTAGGGCTATGAATCAGCGTCCCGAGCATAGGAATCGACAGCACAGGCCGATCACTCTCAGGGATGTCCCGCAGCACGGGAACCTCGGGCTTTTCGAGTTCATCGAGGGGGACGAGGTGGACCCGCTCGACTTCGTCCGGATTGGGGCGTACGGTCTGGCCCGGTTCGGCCCAGCACACGACCGGCGACATTCTGAACCCCGAACGGGTTGGGAAGTCGTCGAGCTGACCGAGCACATCTGCGGGATCGATCTTCAGACCGATCTCTTCGTCGGTCTCCCGAAGGGCGGCTTCGATTTCCGTTTCGCCTTCATCGACACGACCGCCGGGCAAAGCCCATTGGCGCGAGTGTCGTTTCATGTGGGCGGGCCGGCGGGTGATATAGAAACAGGCGCGGCCCTCTTCATCTCCGGTGATGATCAGCGCGACGCCTGCGGGTCTAAGATCAGGATGAGTCTCTGCTAAGCCAATGCGGTCGAAGTTGGCGAGATGACGCTCGACGCGGTTGCGCAGGGCAGGTTCAAAAGAGTGGCGAAGGACTGACACGGAGGCTGAGCATAGGCCTTTCCAGTCGCGATGGGCGGGACGATTCAGCGGCTCGTAGTCGCATCGTTCTTTGTGATCGAATCAAGGAGTTGAGGGAAATGGTCGGCGTGGGCGCAAAAATGGATTGGAATGAGGCGGTCGCCAGCGGTCGAGCAATGCTGGAAGGCGCGGAGCGGATCCGCTTGCCGGGCGCTGAGTCGGGTGTCGAGCTCGCCGGACTCGATTGGGGCGGCGAGGGCGAACTCGTCGTGATGCACCACGCGAATGGATTTTGCGCGGCGACTCTGGCTCCGCTTGCGGTCATGCTGCGCGATCGTTTTCGAGTCGTTGCGCTCGATGCGCGCGGTCACGGAGATTCGACGCCCGTGAAGCCCGGGCCCGCCAACGAAGGCTACGACTGGGAGACGCTCGCTCTGGATTCTGAGCGAGCAATCGCGGGCGTGCTTGAGCAGACGGGGCGCGATCGTGTCGCGCTGGCGATCGGTCATTCGTTTGGCGGGGCTTTGCTGCTTCGAGTTGCTGAGCGACTGGGGCCTCAGATCGAGCGCCTATTGCTCTGCGACCCAGTGCTTCTCCCGCCGCTCACTCCTGAACAAATTGCGATGTCATCAAATGGACCTGGGCTAGCGGCAGCGACCCGCAAACGCCGAAACGTATTTCCGAGCCTCGAAGCGGCCTATGAGCATTGCCGCACCCGCGGCCTCTTTGCGGACTTCACCCCGGAAGCACTCGCACTCTATATTGCGGAAGGCATGGCCGAGGATCAGGCCGGCGAAGCGACGCTGAAATGCGACCGGGAGGTCGAGGCCGCGATCTTCGATGGCGGGGCCTTTGCCGCAGTCGCGGAAGGAGTGGGCGAGGCGACGGCGCAGGTGCTCTTCGTACATGCCGAGCGCGGTAATTTCATTCGAGCCTACTATGAAGAAGTGGCCGGACGAATGTCTAATGCGAGCGTGACCGGAGGCGATTTCGGTCATCTCTTTCCACTCGAATCGCCGGCGACGGCGGTCGAATTTGTTAAATCTATGTTTGAGAAATAGCTGGAAATCTGGCCATTCTGAACCCTGATAGACCCATTCATTGCCGCTTGCGATCTGCTTCGCAAGGGCTCTCATACGGAGTGACCTAATATGCCCGATCAGCCCACGCATCCCGAAGCCTTTCGACCGGAGGCCTTTGCTGTATTCAAAGACGAGAAGATGGGGAAGTCGACGCTCTTCGAGTCCGACCGAATTTTAGTTGGACTGAACTGCTTCGAACCGGGGCAGGCCCACGCGCTTCACGCTCACGAAGGCATGGATAAGGTCTATCAGGTGCTCGAGGGGACGGGGACGTTCCTGCTTGAAGATCGCGAGGTCGCTATGGAGCCTGGCGTGATGTTGATCGCGCCTTCGGGCGTGCCGCACGGAATTCGAAACGATGGTGAAGAGCGGCTGGTGGTTTCAGCGATTCTGGCGCCCGGACCGGGTAAGAAATAGTCCGCGTATCCTCTACTATGTACGCGTCTGCAGCTGATCAGATCGGCGGCGATGTCACGTTCGTCGAAGGAGCGCGGAAGGGGCTTTCCTAGAGATGTATTGGTCACGGGGGGAGTATCGACGATTTCCGTAGAGGCGCTCCGGTTGGGATGCGGTGCGTAGGGCCCCCCGTGTAACAAATACGTGCGCGGAAGCGCTTCGAACTCCTCGAAGCCGTTAGGAATAGAGCCGGTCCTGCCGATGAGATGTACGCTCCCAAAACCGGCCGCGGTCACGCCCTGAATCCGTCCGAATGCCTTCCGAACACGGTAGAACTCGCACCTGAAAGGTGATGATTCCGAGATGAAGCAGTCCAACTCTTCTCCTGATGGACATGGGAACGGAAACGAAGAGGACGACCGCGTCGACGAACCGACGCCGCCGGACTCGCCTTACCTGGCGAATTTCGGAATCAACGCCGGCTGGGTCGAGGAAGTCGAAGATCAGTACCGCGTTGATCCGTGCTCTGTCGACGAAAGCTGGTCGCTTGAATTTGGCGGCCCCGTCGATTCCTCAGTCGTCCGCGCCAACGTTCTCGGCGAAGCGATTCCCGCCGGTCAGCCAGCAGTGGTCGCACCCTCGAGTAAAAGTCAAGCGCCTGTTTCGGCGCCCACGCCCACGCCCACGCAGGCCTCCGCTTCATCCTCGGCGATGCCCGGCCCGGTCGTACCTATGGTGTCGAGCCCGGACCTCACGGATCGATCCGATCGGCGTAGCGAGCTGCCTAACGGTGTCTTTGACGATGGAACGTCGGTACCCGCGTCTCGGTTCGGTCCCACAGAGCACACGACCCTCCTACATATCGCTGACAAACACGCACGCGTGCTTCGCCTGATTCATTCCTATCGTGCGCGTGGACATCGCATCGCCCAGAGTGATCCCCTCGGCGGCCAGTCGACCTACTTCCCTGAGCTCGATCCCGCGCACTACGGATTTGGGAACGAGAACCTCGACGAGCCCTTTATCGCCGGCGATCTACCGGGCGGGTCTGTTCAGACCCTGCGCCAGATTCTGACGCGGCTTGGCAACACCTATTGCGGCCCGATCGGCGTCGAGTTCACGCACGTGCAGGATCCGGGCCGTAAGGCTTGGCTGCGCGAGTTGATGGAAGAAGGCCAGAATCATCCGAACCTCGATGACGGCGAACGGCATCGCATCCTCGAGAAGTTGGCTGCTGCGGAGTTGTTCGAAAACTTTCTTCATACGAAGTTTCTTGGGCAGAAGCGCTTCTCCCTAGAGGGCGGCGAATCGCTGATACCGCTCCTCGACCACATCGTGGAGAACGCACCTTCCTTTGGCATTAAGGAAGTCGTTTTCGGAATGGCGCATCGTGGTCGCTTGAACGTGCTCGCGAATATCCTGGGCAAGAGTTACGAATCGATCTTCTCGGAGTTTGAAGACTCCCCGGATGTTGACGCTCCCTTTGGTTCGGGAGACGTGAAGTATCACAAGGGTTTCTCAACCGATCGCCGCGTCGAAAGTGGCGAGCGCGTTCACCTCACGCTGACCTCGAATCCTTCGCATCTCGAAGCGGTGGACCCCGTGGTCGAAGGTCGAACTAAGGCAAAGCAGGTTCGAGCCGGAGACGCCGACGGCGAGACGATCGTTCCGGTGATCCTACACGGCGATGCAGCTTTCGCCGGCCAGGGAATCGTTGCCGAGACCCTCAACCTCTCGCAGCTCGTGGGGTACTGCACGGGCGGCACGATCCACGTGATCATCAACAACCAAATCGGCTACACGACGACGCCGGCGGAAGCTCGCTCGACGCTCTACTGCACAGACGTCGCCAAGATGATCCAGGTCCCTATTTTTCATGTGAACGGTGATGACCCGGAAGCGGTCATCCATGTGACGAAGTTGGCGATGGCTTATCGCCAGCGCTTCGGCGACGACGTCGTAATTGATCTCGTTTGTTATCGCCGGCACGGACATAACGAGGGCGACGAGCCGGCGTTCACACAGCCGAGGCTCTACCGAAAGATTCGCGAGAAGAAATCCGTTGAATCCCTTTATCTTGAGAAGCTTGTCGAGGGTGGTCGCGTCTCTCGAGAAGAGGCGGAGCGGATTGAGACCCAACGACACGAAGCGCTGCAGGAAGCGCTGACTAGGATCCATTCGCGACCGCCCGGCCCCGACGAACCTTACGAGCCGCGTGGGCCCTGGACCGGTTTCTCTCGGATGCGACCTGTGGAGGAAGCGGCAACCGCGGTATCGATCGAGCGTCTCGGTCAGATTGCCGAAGGGACGGCGACTGTTCCTTCGTACTTCCATGTGCACAAGAAGTTGCAGGCGATTCTAGATGCTCGGGCTAAGTCTGTATCCGAAGACTCCGGGATTGATTGGGGACTGGGGGAAGCGCTTGCCTTCGGCTCGCTCCTGCTTGATGGCACACCCGTCCGTCTCTCCGGTCAAGATTCTTCGCGAGGCACCTTCGCGCATCGCCATGCCACATTAGTCGACCAGGACTCCGGCGAGGAATATGCCCCCCTCGATCATCTCAGCGATAACCAGGCACGTTTCGAGGTCTACGACAGCCTGCTCTCTGAAGCGGCGGTCTTGGGCTTTGAGTACGGCTATAGCCTCGCTGACCCGAGCACTCTTGTGCTTTGGGAAGCCCAGTTTGGCGACTTTGTAAACGGTGCACAGGTCATCATCGATCAGTTCATTACTTCGGCTCACGTAAAATGGGGCCGAATGAGTGGCTTGGTCATGCTCTTGCCTCATGGCTACGAAGGGCAGGGCCCCGAGCATTCGAGCGCTCGTATGGAGCGCTTCCTTCAGACCTGCGCCGAAGACAGTATTCAGGTCGTGAACTGCACGAATCCGGCGCAGTATTTCCACGTCCTTCGGCGTCAGATGCGTCGTGGCTACCGCGCGCCCCTCGTCATTTTTACGCCAAAGAGCTTGCTGCGTCATCCCAAGGCGCACGCGCGCGTCGAAGACTTTACGAATGGAACCTTTAAAACGGTCATCGACGACCCGATCGCATCGGCGCGCCCGGAAGACGTGCGACGCGTGATCGCGTGCACCGGCAAGGTCTACTACGACCTGATCGAAGACCGCGCCGTGCGCTTCCCAGGGCGTGAAAACGAAGTTGCGATCGTCCGCGTAGAGCAGCTCTACCCCTGGCCGGAGGTCGAACTCACGGCAATCTTCGGGCGTTATGCGAAGGCTACGGCCCTGGTCTGGGCCCAGGAAGAACCGAAGAATATGGGCGCCTGGACCTTCGTGCGTGACCGCTTGGAAGCGATCATTGGAGACAAGTCTCGTCTCATCTGTGCTGGCCGTCCCGAGGCCGCGAGCCCCGCGGTCGGCAGTCCGCGGATTCATCGCGCGCAATTGCGAGCGCTCTTGGATGACGCCTTTGGTGGCGAGGCCTGAACGGGGTCCCCGAGGAATCTGGACGCGGGGTCAGTGCATCTTGACGTTGGCTCAACCGAAGCCGAGACTCCTATTCCCGCCTCGATCGATTTACTTGGTCGCCACCCCGGGCGGGATGGAGTCGACTCATGGATCTCAGCTACGGCGAAGAAGTAGAAGCGTTCCGCGGGGAAGTGAAAGCCTTCCTTGACGCGAACTGGCCTCCCAAGGACGACGGCAAGTCGAAGGAGGAACAGGCTCGTGCCTTTCGTCGCGAAGCGATCGATGCTGGATATTTGAACCGCCACATCCCGAAGAAGTATGGCGGTTCGGAGCAAGAGCCGGACTCCATGAAGGGCACGGTGATTAGCGAGGAGTTCGCGCAGGCGCGCGCGCCGATGGAGCCTCGCGGGATCGGAACGATGATGCTCGTGCCGACTCTGCTTGAGCGCGGCGAAGAGTGGATGAAGGACAAGTGGGTTCAGGCCACGATCGAAGGCGACATCACCTGGTGCCAGGGGTACAGCGAGCCCGGCTCGGGATCTGATTTGGCGAGCCTTAAGACCAAGGGCGAAATCGTTGGCGACGAATGGGTCATCAACGGCCAGAAGATTTGGACCAGCGGTGCGAGCACTGCGGACTTCATGTTTATCCTGGTTCGCACAGAGCCTGACGCTAAGAAGCATGCAGGTATCTCGTACCTGCTCGTCGATATGAAACAGCCGGGCATCGACGTTCGCCCGCTCAAGCAGATGACGGGCTCCGCGGAGTTCAACGAAGTCTTCCTGAGCGACGTGAAGACGCCGAAGGACTGGATCGTTGGCAATCGTGGCGAAGGCTGGTTGGTCTCGCGCACAACGCTCAAGCATGAGCGAAATAGTATCGGCGCCGCGTCTCAGACGCTTCGGCTACTCGACTCTCTCGTTGACCTAGCACGGGAACGAAAGATCGACGGCAAGCCGGCGATCGAGGACCCGACAATTCGTCGCGGGTTAGTTGAACTCGAAGGCTTCGTCCGGTCGCATCAGTACTCGGGCTTCATTCAGATGAGCAAGGGACTGAAAGGCGAGAACCCCGGCGTGATTGGGCTGATGAACAAGATCAGCTCAACCAATATGGGCCACATGGTCTCGAAGCTCGCCATGGAGATTCTCGGCGACGAGGGGCTGGCCGCTCCGGCTCAGGTCGGCCTTGGTATGGCCGGTGGTCAGGCGACGACCGCCGCTTGGATCTCGCAGTATATGTCTTCCCTCGGCGTTGCGATTGCCGGCGGAACCGCCAACATCCAGCGCAACGTGATTGCGGAACGAGGCTTTGCCCTTCCGCGTGACGCTGCTGCAAACAAAAGCAAGTAGGAGATCAAGCCATGGATTTCGATCTATCCGAAGAGCAGCTTCTCCTTCAGGAGACCGTGACCCAGTTCATCGAAAACGAGTGCCCCATGTCTCGTTTGCGTGAACTTTTTGACGACGAGTCTGGCTACGACCCGGTGCTTTGGAAGGGCCTCTCAGAGCTTGGCCTTGCCGGTATTCATCTTCCAGGTGAATACGGGGGCAGCGAACTTGAAGCCCTCGATTTGGCCGTAGTGGCGGAGACGCTAGGCGCACTGGCGGCGCCGGTACCTTTCCTTGGCCATGTGCTTGCGACCGAAGCGATTCGTGTTGCGGGTAGCGAGGACCAGATGGCGCGACTCTTGCCCGGCCTCGCGTCAGGCGATCAGCTTGCGACGGTCGCGCTCGCCGAGGACGGTGGAGTTTGGTTGCCGGAACAATGGAGCCTCGACGGTTCTTCGGGCTCAATTTCTGGGACCAAGGAAATCGTCGAATTCGGCGAGCAGGCGGACTGTTTCGTGGTCGGCCTCGCGGGTGGCAAGTTCGGCGTCGTCGATCGGAATGCCTCGGGCATCGAGCTCCAACGCGTTGAAGGCGCGGATCGGACCCGACGCATCGCCCGGGTTACCTTCGACAAGACGCCCGTCGAAGTGCTCGCGAATAGCAACGAAGCCGCGGCGGCGCGTGTTCGTGATCTTGGCCTCGTGCTGCTTGCGGCCGACGCCTTCGGCGGCGCGCGGAAGCTCGTCGATATGAGTGTCGAATACGCGAAGAACCGAGAGCAGTTCGGCGTGACGATCGGGCATTTTCAGGGGCTAAAGCATCAGCTCGCAGACATGGCGATCGCCGTCGAACCGTCCCGCGGCCTCTATTGGTATGCGGCGCATGCACTCGATCATGATGCGGACCAAGCCGTGCGCATGGCCGCGATTGCGAAGAGTCATATCTGTGATCGCTACATGCAGGTTGCCCGAGATGCGACCGAAGCCCACGGGGGGATCGGATATACCTGGGAAGGCGACACCCAGATTTGGTTCAAGCGGGCCATGTTCGACCGGGTCTTCTTGGGCACGCCTCGCGTTCATAAAGATCGCGCCGCAGAACTCGCGGGCTGGTAGTCGCCCGCGCCCGCGCCTGCAAATCGTTCGGGCGGACGCGGAGGCTTAGGCCTTCGCGTCCGCGATCTGCAGAGTGCGCATTCGGTTGAGCGCGGCGGCGATTTCGAATCGTCGCGGGCGAGCGAGGGCGCCCGGGTGACGGCCCTTTCTACGTAACGGGTCGAGTCCGTCGAGCCCTTCTTGATCAAATAGATGCTCGATTTCATCCAGAACACTATCGAGCGAGCGAATCTCGTCGATCCCATCTATGGCCATAACATGCAGCGCGCTAGCGATCGCGCGCGTTTGGCTCGGGTCGAAGAGTTGCTCCACGGCGCGCAAATCGATCTTGGTCGTGCCGTAGACGATCTCTTCGTTGTCGCGACTCGAAATTTTGACTTCCCTTCGCCCGCGGCGCGCATCGAAACCCGCCCGCAATGGAATTCGCGGGTCGGGTCGGCGAAGCGGCGTCATGGGTGCGGGGCGAGGCGTTTTGTATCCGTCTTTTTTGGCGATCGCCTGCGCTCGCGCCGTGACGTCTAGGGCTTGATAGGCCTTCATTTCGATGACGGCATCTGCGACATCGAAGTAGTCCCCGGAGCCGCCCATAACAATTAAGCTAGATACACCGAGGTCGTCGTAAAGCGCACGCACGCGATCGACGAAGGGCGTGATGGGTTCATCGCGCGGATGAACCAGCGCTTGCATGCGAGCGTCGCGTACCATGAAGTTCGTGGCGCAGGTATCTTCGTCGAGAAGCAGACCCGATGCTCCGATTTCGATCGCTTCCGCGATGTTCGCGGCTTGGCTAGTGCTGCCACTGGCATCTGACGTAGAAAAGTGTCGTGTTGATTTGGCGGTTTTTCGGCCCGGCGCAGGGGGTAATCGGTCGATGAAGTTTTGGATGTCGACGCCTGTGACGGCCCTGCCGTCCTCCGCGCGAATTTTGACCAGTCCGGGGTCTGCGACGACGGTCTCGCGCCCGTCTCCCGGCCCATGCGCGACCACGGCGCGTTCGATCGCGCGAAGCACCGTGGTTTTTCCGTGATAGCCGCCTCCGACCATCAAGACGATGCCGCGGGGGATACCCATGCCGCGCCACACCTGGCCTTTGGCACCGGCGTCGGCATGAGGTACCTGAAACTCGACGCCGAACGCTTGCGGAGAACTAAAGGGCACGGCGTCACGAGCCAACATGGGCCGCTCACTCGCACCGCTCTCGCGCGGGAGAATCGCTCCATCGCCTACGAAAGCGATGAGTCCGCGCTCTCGCAGTTGGCGGCGGATACTTTCCTGATTTTCAACGCAGTCCACAAATTCAAGCAGGCTTCGATCGTCTTCGTCTCTTCGGTCGATCCATGCGCGGGTCGCTATTTCGCGGAGGTCATGGGTGAGGAGTGAAGCGGCTTCTCCACCTAACGCTCGGCGGCCAGCCGCGGGGAGTCCTACCTCGATGCGCGCTTCGACCCAATGCTCTCCGAATACCACTGCGGTTCGTTCGAGCACTTCGGCCCCGCCTGCATCGATCGAGACGAGTCCGCCTTTGCCGGTCCCGGCTCGCCGAGGTCCGACCTCTCGGATCGATCTTCGAAACGCGCGTGCGAGCCAGGCGGCTGCGGCGACTTGGCGGGTGCGATTGCCGAGGGCGCGGGCGGGGAGGGCGGCGACTTCGAGTGGTACGCGAATTCGGAGCTTAGAGGGGTCGGCGAAGGGGTCGGCTTGGACCCGGTCGATGAAGAGCGTGAACTCGGAGAAGGTCCATTCGCCTTCGATGTCCCGGTAGGCCTTGTATCCGCGTCCATCGAGTCGCTCGAGTGTCGCGGCGAGCTGTGCGGAATCGGGCGTAGGCGTGGGCATAGGCGTGGGCGTTTCTCCGGGGAGCGAGGGGGTGTCGAGGTCCCCGAGTCTAGAACGCTGAGTCGCTCCGGGCCCGATGTGCGGGTGCTATCAAATTCGGACCCCGTCCGCCCAGGGGCGAGCCGATCCGGAATCCACGGGAGCGGGAAAAGCGCGGTAACTTCGAGGTCGACGTAGTGGACGCTCGTCGCTCATTGCTCCAACAGGAGATTGATCCATGACCCCGAAAATCCTCGAACCGCAATGCGCTTGGCACTCGGAGGAAGTGTCCGACGAGTCGGCCTTTACGGAGACGTTTGAAGGGGCTGAGCTTGAAGAGATCGACGGCGCACTGCGTGTTGCCATGGAGAAGTCTGAAGACGTTCTCGAGATCGGGCGCGAAGATTTTCCGCTGCCCGGATTGTCGACGCGGCTGGCGGGGGTCGAACGGGAATTGATTGAGGGGCGCGGTTTCGTCCGCCTGCGCGGGCTTGACCGGAATCGCTACTCGCAGCCCGAAATGGAGATGATCTACTGGGGCATTGGGGCGCATCTAGGGCAACCGTGGCCGCAGAATAAGTACGGGCATGTCCTTGGCGACGTGACGGATCAAGCCAAGGACCCGAACGATCCGACGGTACGCGGGAACGAGATTGGGGGCGCGCCGCTCCCCTTTCATTGTGATGGCTCGGACCTCGTCGGCTTGATGTGTCTTGAAAACGGGATCGAGGGAGGGCTTTCTGCTGTGGCCAATTCCGTCTCCATCCACAACACGTTAGTCGAAGAATCCCCGGAACTTGCGGCAGTACTCTACGAGCCGATGCCTAATGACTACCGAGGAGAACAGGCGAAGGGCGGCCAACCCTTCTACATGATTCCCGTCTTCACCGAGTGGAGCGGTCGCTTGTTCGTACGATGCATCCCGCCGTACATAGTGGCTAGCCAGCGCCACGAGGACGCTCCGCGCCTGAGTGATACGGCCAAGCAGGCGCTCAAGCGGCTCGTCGAGCTGACTGAGGACCCCGCCTATCACATGCATATGGAACTGCGCCCGGGCGATATTCAGTTCATCAACAATTATCACGTGATGCACGGCCGCACCGCGTATACAGATCAGAAGGAAGCCGGACGCGTGAGGCATCTCAAGCGACTTTGGCTCGAGACAAGCGTGCTCGAGGATCGTCCGCCGCACTTCGCAAATGCAGCCGGATCTCATTGGAACGACAAACGCAGTGCAAGCCGGATGCAGGTGAACTAACGAAGCGCATGGCACCTCTCGGCTCCTTCTGAGCTCCCCGTTTAGATACCTAAGTCGAGCTGAGTGCCGCCTGGACGCCGGAATGCTTCCGCGGAGAGGGGAGGGAGTGGCCGGTCTAAGCCGTGTCTTCGGGCGATGAGGTTGAATAGGCCGCTGATTTGCTCAGCGAATCGGCCCTCGCCACGCATGCGGGATCCGAAACGCGGGTCGTTGAGCTTCCCACTATCGCGCTCGCCTCCTCGAAGGGATTCGAGTCTATGTAGGACCTTTTCGCGGCGTAGGGGGCGATGGGTCATAAGCCAATCGTCGAAGAGTTCCCGCACGCCGTGGGGGAGGCGGAGGACTATATGTCCCGCGTGCTGGGCGCCTGCGTCGGCAGCGGCTTTGAGCAGGGCCGGCGTCTCTGAATCTGTTAGGCCGGGGATGATCGGGGCAATGTTGACCGAGGTCGGAATGCCCGCTTGCGCGAGTCTTTCGATCGCGCGCAGTCGCTCGTGGGGCGCGGAGGCGCGAGGTTCGAGGGCCCTCTGGAGGCTGGCGTCGAGGGTCGTCATACTGAGCGTGACCGAGATCGCTTGAACCTCGTTTAGTTCCTTGAAGAGGTCGATGTCTCGAGTGACAAGGGCATTCTTTGTGATGATCGTGATCGGATTTCTGAATTCGGCAAAGACCTGGATACATCGCCGCGTCAATTCGAGCTTTCGCTCCATAGGTTGATAGGCATCGGTCACACCGGAGAGCGCGACGACCTGCGGCTTCCATCGTGGTGCGGATAGCTCGCGGCGAAGCAGCTCGGGCGCCTTGTCTTTGACTAGAATTTTCGTTTCGAAGTCGAGGCCTGCGGAGTAGCCGAGGTATTCATGCGTAGGTCGCGCATAACAGTAGGCGCAGCCATGCTCACATCCGCGGTAGGGATTGAGACTCGCATCGAAGGGAATATCAGGGCTGCGGTTGGTCGTGATCGCCGTTCTCGAGGGGTCCGGAATCGCCTGGGTTCTCCGGTTCCAGGCTTCGTCGAGCTTGCGGGCGGCGTCCCCGAATTCTCCCGTGCCCGAGCGCTGCTGATTCTCTCCTGGGATCTCGGGCGGCATCTCCTCCGGGAGAAGCTCCGGTAGATTGGCGAGGGCATCGAGGTCCGGCTCGATCCGTGCGCGTTCGAATCGCCCAGTTGGGTTGACCCGTGTGCCGCGGCCTTTGCGTGCCGGGCGCAGCGCCGTCGGGACGCGTTCGCGAAGCACATCGGCCGGTCTCGAGCGGCGTGACGCCCCCTGGCTAGGGTGTGCTTTGGCCGGCGGCGGAGTGGACGATCGAGGTTTCATGAGGCGAAAATAAGGCGAAAACAGGATTGGGGCAATCGCTAGGAGCAGGAATTAGTCGTCGCCGAGGAATCTCTGCAAATCATGGCCCGCGTGGCGCCGCAGGCTCTTCGAGAGAGCGATCTGCTCTCGAAGTTGGCGCAGGGCCCGGTCGCCGGCCGCGAGCGGGTGGGCGGCGAAGAAGCGAGCAATCTCGCCGCAGCGCGATAGCGGAAGTGCGTTCGCGGTTTCCCCAGCCAGTCGAGCGAGAAGAATGGGCGGCATCTCGGACTCGAGCCGCGACCACGAGGTTTGCAAGTGCTCCCAGCTCATCTCTGCCGTCCGCGGGCTCGAGAGCAACCCCATCAGCATCGTCGCGCGGTCGACTCCAGGCGCGAGTTTCGCATCCAGGGTCGCGCGCAGCGTGCGTTTCCGGCAGGCGCTTCGTTCAAAGCCACTGAGTGCGAATAGAAATCGGCGCCGTTCCTGCGGCGTCCGAGCGGTACGCGTGGCTTCGAGATATGCGGCTTGAAGGCCGGGGTCTCCGTCGCGCGCACCGATTGACAGCATGACGTCTTCCGCGCCGCGGGGGAGAGCCTGCCCCGATGCGAAAAACGCTTCGACACGCTCCTTTGCGTGATCAGAGATTGCCGGAGCGGAGCCCAGCCCCCCGACGATCGAGAAAGCGCGTGTACGTTGGCGCGTGAGTTCCACGGGCTCGTTCTTTGCGGCGCGCCAGCCGACGGCGTCGATCTGTCGCCCGAAGATCATTGTGATCCAGGCGGCGAGACGTTCCGTAGTTTTCTTATTCACGTCTGGCGCGAGACGTCGCGAGATTGAGGCCAAAACTCGCTCGGCAGCGAACAACACGTCCGGGTCCGATTCTTCGCCGAAGGCCGCAATCATTCGAAGGATGGTCTCGATCGGCGCCTGACCTGCACGCACTAAGGCCCATTGATGCCCGATCCAGCCGACCCGTTCAGATGCCGTTAGGCGGGGCAGGGCTTCGATTAAGTTGAGAATGCCGGAGTTCCCATGATCGACACGGTAGAAGCCCGCTTCATCTGCATTCGCGTAGAGCCAGTCGCCGGTCGGGATCGGTAGCGTTTGGCTTCGTTTCGCTAGGACGCTTCGATGTTCGGCAGGCTTGCTGCGCGACGAGGCCTGGAGCGCGCCGCTTCGGCCGATCCAAGGGATGGACCAAGTTTGTTTGGGGGCCGCGGGCTTCGAGGTTTTCGGGAGAAGGAGGAAGCGTTCTTGCGTGAGCTGCGTTTGCCCATTCTTCGTGCTTTTCGCACGAACGACGGGATAGCCCGTCGAGGTCGTCCATGGACGCACGATCGATTCGATCGGGAGCGAAGAGGCTTCTTCGAGCGCCGCCCAAAGGTCTTCTGCAGCAGCGGCAGCGTTGCGATGTCGGCGGATGTAGGTGCGGACGCCTTTTCGGAATGCTTTAGCGCCCACATAACGTTCGAGCATGCGGAGCACCGACGCACCCTTGGTGTAGGTGATCGCGTCGAAGTTCTCGTTGGCCTCGTCGGCGGTTTTGACCTGCGGCGCAATCGGATGGCTGCTCGCGAGCGCATCGAGCTCAAAGGCATTCTCTCGTCGCGCCACAAATTCGAGCCAGATCCGCCATTCGGGCTTCCAGTCGTGAACGATCTCGTAGGCCATCCAAGTCGCGAAGGATTCGTTAAGCCACAGATCATTCCACCATGCCATCGTGACGAGATTTCCGAACCACATATGCGCGAATTCGTGAGCGATTGTTTCGGCTGTGCGGAGCCGATCCTCGGGGCTCGATTCCTTTTCATCGAGCAAGAGGACGGAGTCGCGAAAGAAGACCGCGCCCGCGTTCTCCATCGCGCCGAAAGCAAAGTCTGGAAGCGCGACCAGGTCGAGCTTCGCGTAGGGGTGAGGCATCCCGAACCACTTTTCGAGTCGGATGAGACTCTCGGCGGCGGCTTTGAGGGCAAATTTTCCGAGGGGTCGCTGTCCTTTCAAGCTGTAGACACGGATCGGTGTCTTACCCACCTGGGCTGTTTGCCCGGATTCGAAGGGTCCGACTGCGACCGCGATCAAATAGGCAGAGAGCAGCGGTGTTTGTTCGAAGTGGGTTGTNNGGCGCGTGAACGCTTTTGGACCGGGGCATTTGAAAGGACTACGTCCTCCGCCGGGGCAGTGACGGAAACGTTGTAGCGGGCCTTGATGCCGGGTTCGTCGAAACAGGGAAATACACGCCTAGCATCTGTCGGGCAGAGCTGGCTAGCGAGC
>DGPZ01000132.1:9548-12230 GCA_002390675.1 Deltaproteobacteria bacterium UBA4427 | reverse complement strand
AGTTGTGTGAAGTCGGGGGGGGGCGGGAAAGCGATTCGCTTAATTTCGACGCGGATCAGACCCTAATTCCCGCGCAGAAGACGGCACGGACGTGGTCGGCTGAGAGGGGCTCTCGCGCGATCGACCAGGGGACATCGAGCAGGCAGAGGTCGGCAGGGGATCCCACCTGAAGGCCGGGGACCTTGGTTTCACTCGGCGTGTTTGTTGCGCCAAGCACAGGGGAAAAGAGGGCAAGCGCCTGTTCCGGGGATAGCGCTTCTTCGGGCCCGAGGCTGTGCCCTGTGGCTGTTTGTCGATCGACCGCAGCGCGCATGGCTTGCCACGGGTCTGGTCGGCCGAAGGGCGAGTCGGTACCACCGCCTAACACTACGCCCGCTTCGGTCCAGCTCTTCAGGCGATACAGGTGAGGGATGTCGCGGGAGGCTACATTCTCAAGATAGCCATCGCCTCGTTCATAAACGAAGTTAGGTTGCGTCACGATGCTCACGCCTAGGCTCAGGATTTCCTCGAATAGTTCTGGTGGGGCGACCGACGCATGCTCGATCCGATCGTTTCCGCATCCCGTTTCCGCGGCTCTGAGTGCCGCCAGGGCAAAGATGATCTCTGCGCGCGTGACGCAGTGAAAAGCAACTCCGCGTGATTCGCCGTGGGCCGCGCGGACTCGGGCGATCAAATCATCGAAGTCAGGCAAGGCGGGTTCGTCGAGCATGATTTTATGCGCGCCGATTTGCAGCCGATCATTTGACGCATTTGCTATGCCGAGTGTCCCCATCGCGCATAGTCTTTGGGGGAGCGCGCCGGTCTCTTGAGCGAGGCGGAAGCGAGCGAGCTCTTCCTCGCCATTGGTCGGAGTGCAATCCGTCAGCGCCGTGACGCCGTAGCCGGCGAGTTCGGCGCCAAGGGTCGCGAGATCGGGGGGCGTTGACGCGGGCAGCCGAGTTCGAAGCCAATCGTCTGCGCGGAATATCCGTCCGCTCGCGCGCCCAGAAGCATCTCGTTCAACCGCGCCCGCTGGGATCCCGCTGGAGTGTGAGTTGAGCTTCAGCGAATCGATGCCCAAAGAATTGACGAACCACATTACGCCGCTGCGGTGTTGGATACGCAGGGGCAGGTCATCGCGAAGCGCGTCGAGGCGATGCCGGTCTAAATCTCCTGCCACAGATTCGAAGTAGCCGGTTCCGCGCAGCCAGCCTGAGTCCGGTTTTGCGGTAGACAAGACGGATTGCAGAGCAGACTCGTCCGTAACGTCGGGCGGGCCGCAACGAAACCCAAGGGTCGCCGCCGCGAGAGCATGGAGGTGGATGTGATGATCGTGCAATCCCGGGAGGAGAGCACCTCCGCGGGCGTCTATGTCGTCGTCGTTGGGGCTCGCGGGTGTGGATGAGTTCGAAGGTGCTTTGTTTACAGGCGAGGAGGTGGCTGAGATCGAGACGACTTTGCCGTCTCTCAGTCGGACATCGCGGAGCAGGCCGGCGACTTCGGCATTTCGGATCAACACGAGCCGTTAGTCCACTGCGCCAGTAGGGCTCTCGAGGGGGCTCCGAGTTTGGGGGCCACGCCTCTTGAAGATCGCGCGCGGGGAAGTGCGATGGGGTGGTCGCCGTCTTCTAGTTTAAGCGTCCAGCCTTTTTCATTAGTGCCGACGATAGGTGCGAAGTCTTCTGATACGGTCGGTCCCGCGCAGTAGGCAGCGACGTCCTGCAAGGCCAAGTCGAGCAGTCCGCCCCGTCCGAGCTTGAGATGGGCAAGCACGATCGCAGCGGCATGCAGACCCATAAGTGGGTCTGCCACGGCATCAGCGCAAAAATAGGGCGACTCCGATATGGGACTAGCTTTATTATCAGACCCGCTTTTGGCTGGCCAAGCGAGCCCAGCGGCTACAGCCGCGTCGTCGCCGAAAGCAATCCATTCATGTTGCCGTCCATAGCCTGTGATCGATGTCCACAGCCGGCCAGGGCGTGCGCGCAGCCACTCCTCAGCATCGTATCCGAGCTGTTTGAGGCCGCGAGGCCGCGCGCTCTCGAAGACGACGTCCGCCCCGGCGAGCAGTTTGTCGAAGACCTTGCGGTCGCCTTGATCACGCAGGTCGAGGGCCGCTCCGCGCTTGCCTGCGTTCATGAGATCGAAAAACGCCCTTGACCCTCCGCGTGCGCCGTCGGGTCGCTGGGGGGCTTCGATCTTCAGGACATTTGCGCCCGCTTCAGCCAGAATCGATGTAGCGAGAGGCCCCGCCCACAGGCTCGTAAGATCCAGGATCCGTAGTTGGCGCGGGGACGATGGAGCGGATCCTCCTAGAGCAGGGAAATCCGATCCGCCGGACACCGGTATGCCGCCGCTGCCGAATGAGATCTGGAAGGCAGGAGATTCGTGCAGCGTTCGGGGCGCGTTCGCAACCGCGAGCCCCATCAACCGTCCTCGCTCGACAAGAACTTCGGCTCGCCGTTTGCGCACGCACGCCGCCAAGTCTTCCCAAGCCACTGTCTTATCAGCGTCGCCGCCGGTTTCTCTGAAGGAGCTAACCCAGGACGGAGAGGACGTTTCTGACGCCAGCCACGCCGGGAGCAGGGACCAATCGTCGTCGCGGGGCAGATTGAGCGCGATCCACCCGTCCTCGGTTTCGAGCAGCCGTGCGGCACCGCCTGCGCTCTGTTGGCCGTTTCGAATAAGCCCGTCGATCGCGGC
>DGPZ01000132.1:0-9478 GCA_002390675.1 Deltaproteobacteria bacterium UBA4427 | reverse complement strand
AGCGGTCCGGGAGCCAGCTGGGGCGGGCCGGAAGCGTCACCGGTCAGAGCCATCGCCCCGGAATTAGCCCAATCCAGGGCGGCTTGGGCAGAACGGCCAGCCCTTTCCGGGACGAGATCGAGATCGAGTCCGAGGTCCGCCAGCAGCTTCCGAGCGTGGGCAATCGCCGGATCCGTGAGAACGGTTCCCTGAGTATTTTCGAGGGCTTGGACGGGATTAACGAAGTTCATTTCGACGACCTTGCAAGTTAGCATTCAGCGCTTTGAATCCGTATGATCGCCCTCCCTTTAGGCGGTGGTGAGGCTCGTAAGAGCAGGTGGCAGATCAAGCTCCCGAACTCCGCTGGGGCGATTCAGAATCAACCCGAGCGGCGCAGCGGTGCGAGAGGCACTCGCGTCGCGAGAATAAAGCGCAGCCGCGCGAAATCCTAAGGAGTCCGGAAGATGGCAGTGTTGAAGGCAGGCAGCCGATTGAAGAGTGCGGTGTGTAGCTCCGAGCTGATGGTAGTCGTTGCGCCTGCGGAAGATGTGACTTTGACCTGCGGTGGGGCTCCGGTCATCGAGCTTGGTGCCGACGCACCGGCGGGTGGCGAGGTCGATGCGGACCACAAGAACGGGACGCAGATGGGCAAGCGTTACACGAATGAAGCCGGCGATATCGAGATCCTCTGCACGAAGCCGGGTGAAGGCAGCCTCGCTTCAGGCGGAACGGCGCTTGAAATCAAGGGCGCGAAGCCGCTGCCGTCCTCGGACTAACTAAATTCGGAACAGCTATAGGGCGTTAGGGCTGAGCTCAGAGGGCGAGCCCGCAGCGCGTCGAGAGTATTTTTGGTTAGGCCGGGAATGGTGAGACGAAGATGAATTTGATGATGCTTCTCGAGATGGCAGCGGGCGCTTATGGAGACCGTGTTGCTTTTCAAAATGGGAGTGAGTCAC
Source organism: Deltaproteobacteria bacterium UBA4427 (assembly GCA_002390675.1). GTDB lineage: Bacteria > Myxococcota_A > UBA9160 > UBA9160 > UBA4427 > UBA4427. Next base: position 8,543 of record DGPZ01000132.1, on the reverse strand, counting down.
TCACCTACCAAGAGCTCTTCGATGCGGCTGGGGCACTCGCGGCGGATTTGTCCGACGGTCGTACGCAGCATCTGGCGATGCTCGACGAAAGCAGCCTTGCTCTTCCTGTCGCCGTCTTTGGCGCTTCCTGGGCGGGCGTTCCTTTTGCCCCACTCAACTATCGCCTCACGGATCCGGAGCTCGACTCGTTGCTAGACCAGCTTCAGCCTGGACGCCTCGTGACGGACGAAGAGCGTGCGGGTCGACTCGGTGCTCGTGTCGATGCAAACGAGGGCGATCACTACGTATCGGTTTCGACGACAGATGATCTTCTGTCCGGCGCCCGCGCGGACGGCGCCTCGCTTCGGGAAGAGCCGTGGTCGACGGAGATGGAAGACACGGCGATTCTGCTATTTACGAGCGGGACGACCGGTGCGCCGAAGGCTGCCGTTCTACGTCAGAAGCACCTCGTATCCTACGTGCTGGGTTCCGTAGAGTTCATGGGCGCCGACGAGAATGACGCGTCTCTCTCCTGCGTGCCTCCGTACCATATCGCTGGCATGGCCGGCATCGTAAGTGCTGTCTACTCCGGACGCCGTGTTATTCAGCTGCCTAAGTTCACCGCAGAGGACTGGATTGCGACGGCGCGTGAGCAGAACGTGAGTCATGCGATGGTCGTGCCTACTATGCTCTCTAGAATCGTGGATGTGCTTGAGGAAGAGAAGGACGCGGGCATGCCTAACCTGCGGAACCTCGCCTATGGCGGCGGTAAGATGCCGCAGTCGGTGATCGAGAAGGCCATGGAGCTCTTCCCGGACACGAGCTTTACGAATGCTTACGGCCTAACGGAAACGAGTTCGACGATTTCGCTGCTCGGTCCGGATGATCATCGCGAGGCGATGGCGAGTGCGGATGAGGCAGTTCGCCGACGGCTCGTGTCGGTGGGACAGCCGCTGCCGACGATCGAAGTGAGTATCCGTGACGTCGACACCGAAGAGCCCGTCGCCGCCGGCGAGCGCGGTTTGATCTTTGTGCGCGGTGAACAGGTTTCGGGCGAATACCGCGGCAAGGGCAGCCTGCTCGACGCGGAAGGCTGGTTCAATACGCGCGACGGCGGTTACCTCGACGAGGGAGGCTATCTCTTTCTCGAAGGACGTATGGACGACGTCATCGTACGCGGCGGCGAGAATATGTCGCCCGGCGAAATCGAAGATGTTCTGCTCACTCACGTTGGTATTCAGGACGCCTGCGTGATTGGGATCCCTGACGAGCAATGGGGTGAAGCGGTTGCCGCGGTCGTCGTGACCCGGAAAGATGCGGCCCCCTCGGCCGCGGAGCTACAGCAATGGGTGAAGGATCGACTCCGGTCTTCGCGAACACCCGAACGCGTCGAGTTCTGGGAAGAGCTGCCGTATAACGAAACTGGGAAGCTGCTGCGCCGAGAGGTGCGCGAGGCGCTTCGGGACGACGATTGATTTTGGGAGACTCGCGGCTCACGGGGGCGATGCCGCCGCTTCGTAGTCTTGACGAAGTGGCTCGGCTTCTGATCGCTCCGGACGCCGGCGAAAAACTCTCGCCCATCGGCGGCGGGGACGGCGTCCTGATAGTGGACCTCGCCTCTTCGACGGCCGAGCAAGCCCAGCAGCATCGCCTAACGCTCGAGGCTGCGCTTCCCGTACTTCCGTGTGTGACCGTCGCTGTGGCGCCCGAGGAGCAAGCCGCGGAGTTGGCTCTGATCGAGCAGGTCTGCGACGTCGTCCTCCCGGACGCTTCCGCGTTACCGGACTTTCTCGCAGGCTTCGCGCACACGAAGGTTGCGGGGCTCGCATTTGCACAGCTCTTGCGAGGAGCTCCTCGGCGAACAATCCACGAAGGACTCCTTGCGGAGTCTTTCGTGTATTCGACGCTGCAGGCAGGAGCTGAATTTTCTAACTGGCGGGATGGGCGCCGAGGTCGCAAGGGGATCGGCCGCACAGAGGACGAGGCGGCCGTTCGGTTGGACCGAGACCGAGGCATTCTGGAGATCCATCTCACCCGTCCAGCGAAGCACAACGCATTTTCCCGCGCGATGCGCGACGGCTTATGCGAGGCGCTCCAGCTTGCGATCACGGACCCTTCGATCGAGTCGGTGATTCTGAGAGGAGAGGGCGATTCTTTTTGCAGCGGTGGCGATCTCGACGAATTCGGGAGCTTTTCGGATCCGGCGGAAGCACATGTGATTCGAACGACGCGGAGCCCGGCTTTGCTTCTTTCGCAGTTATCGGAGCGGGTCCAGGTCAAAGTGCAAGGCGCTTGTATGGGGGCGGGTGCAGAGCTTCCCGCGTTCACGAGGCAAGTTGTTGCGGAAGAAGATGCTTTCTTTCAACTCCCTGAGGTTGGGTTGGGCTTGGTCCCGGGCGCTGGCGGGACGGTGAGTTTACCGCTTCGAATTGGCCGGCAGCGAACCGCCTGGCTTGGTCTTTCGGGGGCGCGAATCGATGCGCGAACCGCTCTCGATTGGGGACTGGTCGATGAGGTTCGTCTTGGGCATCGTGTGGCACCCGACGCGGACTAGTCGCAGGGGAGCAAGCGCTCGGGACTGAACCGGTGCTCGCGATCGAAAACAGAATGAAAGAAGAGGGCGCGATGCCGCGCCTAAGGAGTTTGCATGGGCGGACCGCTCGAGGGAATCAAAGTTATTGAGATGGGTGTCTGGGTTGCGGCCCCCGCAGCCGGCGCCATTCTGGCCGACTGGGGTGCGGACGTCATTAAGATCGAGCCGCCCGGAATCGGTGATCCCGCACGCATGTTCCAATATACGTTAGGCGGCGACCTTCCTATCAATCCCGTCTTCGATAATGACAACCGAAGCAAGCGCAGCATAGTCGCAGATCTGCGAACGCCTGAGGGGCTGCAGATTGCACTCGACCTGATTTCTGAAGCGGATGTGTTTCTGTCGAATGTGCGTCCCGCTGGTCTTGCTCGTTTGGGTCTTGGTCCTGAAGAGCTCATGACGCGCTTCCCCCGTCTGATTTACACGAGTTTGACCGGATACGGGAACAAGGGCCCGGAAGCTGATCGCGCCGCCTATGACATAGCAGCCTTCTGGTCGCGTTCGGGTATTGCTCATTCGCTGACTCAGCCCGGCTCCCATCCACCGCATCAGCGCGGCGGCATGGGCGATCATAATGCGGGACTTGCAGCCGCAGCGGGCATTAGTGCTGCGCTCTACAGCCGCGAAAAGACGGGCGAAGGTCAGATCGTGACGACTTCCCTCCTGCGCGAGGGCATCTTCACGCTCTCCTTTGATCTGTCTTTCGCACTCGGATACGGCATGTCGATTCAGATAGGCAATCGAAAGACCATGGGCAATCCGGCGATCAATAACTACTGCGACTCAGAGGGAGACTATTTCTGGATAGTAGGGCTGGAAGGAGAGCGGCATTGGCCGCCGCTGGCGCGCGCAGTGGGGCATCCCGAATGGGTCGAAGATCCCCGCTATAGCGAGCCTCGTGCGCGGTTTGAGAACGCGGAAGGTTTGATCGCGCAGCTCGATGAAATCTTTGCCACCAAGACCCGTGAAGAATGGGGCAAAATTTTTGATGCAGAAGAAGATCTATGGTGGGCGCCGGTGCAATCGATTGCCGAGGTGATCGAAGATCCTCAGGTCGAAGCGGCGGGTGGATGGGTCGACGTGCCCGATGGTCAGACGACTACGCGACTGCCTGCCACGCCCGTCGATTTCAGCGGTACGCCCTGGGCGCCCCGTTCAATGGCTCCCGGCCACGGTGAACACACGGAAGAGATCCTCAACAACCTCGGACGTTCCGAAGCCGACATCGAATCCCTACGAACAAAGGGAATCGTTAAATAGCCATTTTCTGTTAGGCGGCGGCTTCGACCTACTTTGACCTACTTCGAAGTCGCTGCGTACAGGAACAAACAGGGCACACCAAATCTGCACAGCCCCCTCGCACCCAAACTCCGAAGCTGCCGTGACACCCGGCAAGCAAATTCATCCGAGTGGCGAGGCCGGGCGTCACGAACCGCGAGGTCGAGGCCAGGCGGCCGCACCCCCTCTCGAAGGATCATGCCCGAAGTCCGCTGCCAGCCGACTCGGAGCGGATCGGGACGACCGACCTCGACACCGAGCACGACCCGCACACTCAGCTTCCAACTTTCGCCGAGGCTAGAAGTCCAGCTTCAGCCCAATAATCTCCCACGAATAGAAAAAGTTTTCGTCGAGGGTTCGGCCCGGCAAGAAGTTAAAGATCATGCGGGAGCCTACGGAGAGGCGCTCGCCCAGTGCGTAATCGACGCCAACGCCGGCATTAGCGAGGAAGCCGGCACCTCGGTTGCTGCCGCCGCGTTCCTCGTTCTCGATGACTGCGAATCCGATGCCTCCAAAAAAATGGGGATGGAACCGGTCGAGGGTTTCGCCAGGCATATCCGGGATCGTGATCGTGAGGTTGGCTGTCGGTGCGACGAGATAGCGACGGTCCCCTAGGCCGACTTGGATCATGGGGCCGACCGAGACGTATTGATCGAACCGGTAGGGCAGCTCGAAGTTGAGGAGAAAGTCGTCGGGGTCTGCCGTGAATCCCATTCCAGCTCGAAGCGACCAAGGCGAAGTCGGAGACTGATTACGCTCGCCTGCACCGCCATTTGTATTCCTGGTCTGGTCAGGGGCGGATTCCCAGTCGTCCTCTCCCCATCCCTGCGCCGAGGCGAGGGTGGGTGTGAAGAGCACGAGAAGAGATGCCACAAGAAGCACGGCGAGCCACGAAGCTCGAGATTCCGGCTGCGTCAGATCTGTTCGCTCGAAACAGGCGTTGGAAGAAATGAAAATCGGCCGTCGAAGTCGAAGCGCACGCAACATCGCAGTCTCCTAGTGATGATGGGTTCACGAAAAATGGGCGCCGTCTGGGGAGACGGGAGAATCCGTAATCACCGGAGGGAGCGCAACCAAAGTCGCCGGAAGAGTCGCTAGAACTGTCCGAGTTTTGCGGGTGCATGGTCTGATCTACGAGAGCGTGTTTTTGTTCCGGTGCATTTCGAGTAAAAGCGTGGAACCCTTTCGGCGGAACTGACACGCGGGATCGGAGACACTCGGCTTTGTACGGGCGCATTCATATTGGACTTCCCTTCTGGGGCTTCGACGGATGGCAGGGCGGCCTCTATACCGCCGACAGCCGCGCCGCGGATTTCCTCGGCCAATACGGACGCGTCTTTAATGCGGTTGAAGGCAATACGACCTTTTACGCCGAGCCCCCACCGCGCACCGTGGAGAAGTGGGAGCGTGCGAGTCCTCCGGACTTTCGATTCTGCTTCAAGATGCCGCGCACGATTACCCACGACGCATTGCTCTACGAATCGGAAGATGCGGCACGTGCGTTTTTGGATCGGTTGCTTCCGCTGCGCGAAAAGCTGGGGCCTATCATGGTTCAACTTCCGCCGGCCTTCGGTGCTCGAGACTTGCCGCGACTGGACTCGTTTCTGGGATCTCTGCCGAGCGACTTTCGCTACGCGGTTGAGCTTCGCGATCCGGAACTCGCGAGGGACGGAATGCCGGCACGCTTAGCCGATGACCTCCTAGAGGACGCGGGGGTGGGTCGCGTGATTATGGATACACGGCCGCTGCGCGATGGGCCTGGGGATCATCCGGATATTCAGGCGGCACGAAATAAGAAGCCGGACTTACCTGTCAGCGAGGTCGCGCTTTCAAACGACCCAATCGTGCGGATCGTTTTTCATCCGGACCCAACGATCAATGACCGATGGCTGGAGCGATGGTCGAAGATTATTTCGCACTGGCTCCGAGACGGCCTTGAACCGCTCGTCTTTGTTCACTCCCCTAGCAATCGCGAGTCGCCGGAAATCGCCCGCGACCTACTGGCTCGCATCGATGCAATGGAGCCGGTCGGGAAGATGCCTGACTGGCCGGGAGAAGAGGGCGAGTCGGCTAGCGGACAACTTTCCCTTCTATAGATTTTATACAGGGAGGTAGACTTCAAAGCGACGGGACGACGCAGGCGAATGCTGTGGCCTACATGAAGCTTGGGCGCGTACCAATGATGCCCTCTTCTTCAAGTCGTTCGAAGTCTTTGTCGCCTATGCCGAGTTCGCCCTGAAGAATTTCGCGATTGTGTTGGCCTAGCGTAGGCGGGGGGGAGCGGTGGAGCTCCCGTTCGAAGCTTGAGAAGCTCGCCGGGAAAGACGGGTATCGCGTGTCCCCCGCATAGACGTGATTCATCGTTTGAAAGAAGTGCCGCGTTTCGAGCTGCGGATTTGGGAAAATGCCGTGATTGTTCACAACCGCGCTCGCCGGGACGCCCGCCGCTCGCATTGCCTCGAGAATTTCGTCCTGAGTTCGGCCTCGCGCCCATGCGGAGACCCGTGCGCATAACATATCATGCTGCTCGTAGCGGCCTTGGTGCGTAGATAGCGCGTCGGAGAGGCGCCAGTCGCTCGCCTCGAGGACATCGCAGAGTCCTCGCCAGGCGGCTTCGGTGGTCACCGAAATTGCGACGCGACGCTCCTCTTCGCGGGTTTCGAAGATGCCTTGGGGGGCTGCGTGGGGCATTCGATTGCCATCGCGACCGTGGACCACTCCGTACGCAGAAGTTTCAATGACTTGTTCAGCGGCAACTGCCAGAGCCGGCTCTACGAGCGCGACCTCGACGACTTGTCCGAAGCCTGTCCGCTCCCGCTCTTCGAGAGCAAGGCTCAGGGCGAAAAGCGCGTGCGCGCTCCCTAACGGATCGCAGACCCCGCGCACAACCAAGGGAAGATCTTCGTAACCTGTCGCCCATGCGAGTCCGCTGACCTGTTCGACGGTCATGGCGAATCCTGGACGATCTTTCCAAGGGCCATCGAGCCCGAACGCTGGCATGCGGACGAAGATCGCCCTTGGGTTGAGCGCTTTTACTTTTGCAGCGTCGATGCCGAACGCGGGCATCACGCGTGCTGAGAAATTCTCGATTACGATGTCGGCTTCACTGATCATACGCTCAAGCAGGGACAGCCCATCGGCGTGGTCCAAGCGAAGCGTGAGGTCGCGCTTGCCTGGATTCACGCCGTGAAAGACGTGGGACCACTCCCAAAGTTGCTCGCCGCGGTAGGTCGTAGCGAAGCGCATCCCGTCCGGTCGCTGAATGGATTCGACCTTCACGACATCGGCGCCGAGATCGGAGAGCATGGACGTCGTGTACGGCCCGGCCCAGAAGGCGGTTAGGTCGATGACACGGAGGCCGGCGTAGGGGAGGTCGGCTTGGCCGATTCGAGGAGTCGCTGCGGGAATTGGCTGATCGAGACGCGTCCGAATCTCCGCGCGATCGCCGTCCAGCGTCGGTGTGGCACCGGTTGGAACGGGGCTCGTCGTTTCGAGATGCCAGGGGGTACGGGGCTGCAAGAAGCCTCCGGGCGCTTGCTCGAAGGTGCCTCGCTCGACCATGTGGTCCATTTCGGGGAGCGTTTGGCCATTCCCGATGGGCGTCACAGGAATCCGCAATAACTCGCAGAGCTCGATCCACTCAGCGTTCGTCTTCTCGCGAGTCGCGTCGTGGATCGCGCCTTGAATGAAGTCGAAGTCTTCCATTCGGTTGCGCGCATCGAGATAGCGGTCGTTGTCACCAATATCTTGACGCCCGATCATCGAACAGAAGTCTTTCCACTGCTGGGCGGTGATCGTGCAGAAGCCGATGTGCCCATCTTTGGTGGGTTCGATCGAAGGGATTTCGATTGAACGATCGAGCTCCCCGCCTTCAAATTGGCTTCCGAGATCCCCGAAGATTGAGAAGCATTGAATCATCGCCTCGAAGACCGAGACATCCGCGATTTGTCCCTCCCCGGTCTGCCGTGCCGAACGCCATGCTGCTAGGCCAGAGATTGCTGCGAAAGTTCCGCCGATCCAGTCGCCGATTCGGCCGCCGGCCGCAACGGGGTAGCGCTCGGGCAATCCGCGGTAGTCGACGGATCCCGTTGCAGCTTGGAGTGTGAATTCATTCGCGGGATACTTTGACCAAGGGCCAATTTGCCCCCAAGGTGAGAGACGAACGATTGAGAGTCTTGGGTTAGCTTCCTGCCAAGCTTCTGGATCGAGTCCGAGTTCTTCGAGGCGACCGGGCCCCCAATCTTCGAAAAGAAGGTCCGCACGTTCGGCGAGTCGCGCATAATCGGCTCGGTCCTGCGCGTCGCGTGGATCGAGTACGATGCTCTGTTTGCCGGCGTTCAGATATTGAAAGAGGGGACTCGCCTCGCCCTCGGGAAGGTTCTGAAAGGAAGCGGTCCATAGACGCATGGGATCGCCGCCGCGTGGCTCTACTTTGATCACCTGGGCCCCGGCGTCGACGAAGAGCTTCGTCGCGTAGGGTCCGGCGATGTTCTCGCAGAGATCGACGATCAGGAGTCCATCGAAGGGACGGGGTGTGGGTTTGGCCATCGTGTCCTCTTTCCTCTTACTTCCGGATCTGGTGCGAAGTCGCCTGTCGGATCCAGGAATGAAAATCTAACATGCACGTCCGGCCGGCGGAGGTACGTAAGTCGGAAATGGCAGAAGAGAAGCGGATCTTTTCGACGATTCGGAG
>DGPZ01000134.1:1974-4745 GCA_002390675.1 Deltaproteobacteria bacterium UBA4427 | reverse complement strand
GATCATCGAACGCCACGCGGAGTAGATACCTCGCAGGCTCGGCACAAGCTCGCCGAAGCCGCTGACAGCGAGCGCGCTTTGGTCGGCCACACACTCGACCCCAGCCTCCGCCATTCCCTTGCCGCCTAGTCCGACGAAACGAGCTTCGGGCACCCTTCGCGAAAGCGCGCGAACGAGTTCCGCCCCGATCGCTTCGCCCGAGGCATCTCCTGCGGAGATAAGAATCGTCGGCATGCGTCTAACTCCGGTCGGGCGAACTCATCGCCGCGCGAACCCGGTCAACGAGTTCAAGAGTCGCCAGCCCGACGAGTCCACTATTCTCTGGCGCCCGCCCGTCACGCCTAGCAGACAAAAAGTCCTGCCAAAGAAGGTCCAGGGGCTCCGTCTCCAAAAGTTCAGCCGAGATCGGAATTCCGTCGACTTCTTTCTCCAGCAAATCCGCTGAGACCTTCCCCTTATCACCCTCAATCCAAAGCTTCCGGACACGGGCCGTATGAACGCGGCTCGCGCACAGTCGCGCTAGGGCACCCCCTTCGAATTCGAGTTCGACCTGAGCTTGATCGAGCCCAGTCCCCTCCGCCCGGACGCACGTCACCCCTCGGCCGACGGCACGGGATACCCAATCCAGATCGTGAATCATTACATCCTGAATCACGTCGATATCAAGCCCACGGAGCGAAGCCGGAGCGTAGCGCTCGACACGGATCGATTTCGGCATGCCGGCCCGAACCCGCGCAACGCCTAACGTCGGTTGAAACCATTCAGCGTGCCCAACCCCAAGTAGCCGATCCTGTCGCGCAGCCGCGGCTACCAATCGCTCGGCGCCAGCAGCATCGTGCGCTATCGGCTTTTCAACGAGCACATCGATGCCTTCGGACATCAGCTCGAGCGCCACATCAAGATGCGCGTCAGTCGGGACCGCGATAGCGGCAACATCAATCTTCGCGAGGCAGTCTGCGAGAACGCCGCCCGCCTCGCCCCCGAATTCGCCCGCCAAGGAGGCGCTTCGGCCGGGGTGATTATCAATGACATATGAAAGGGTACAGTCGCCTTCGCGCTCGGCGCGGCGCGCAATCGCCCGTGCATGCAGGCGCCCCATCGGCCCTGCGCCAACCACGCCAACCCGCACGCCGCTCATCTCACGTCTCCCGCCGGCGCGAATCCCCAAACTCGAATTCCCGCCGACTCTGCAAGATTTTTGAGTTCCTGCCGGTCGATCACCAGAGTGGAGTCCGCTTCGACGGCCAAGACCGTGGCCCCGACTTCTCTCATTGCCGCAATCGTGCCCGGTCCGATCGCCGGTAAGTCGAGTCGCAGATCCTGCTCCGCTCGTGATGCCTTTACGACGACAGACTCGGTTCCTACGCGGCCTTCGCAGCCGCGAATCATCGCATCCGTGCCAGCCCTGTCCTCAACCGCCACAACCTTGCCGTCGGCAAGTACAAAGGCCTGGCCAAACGGAGCTTCAGAACCCGAGCGAAGCGTAGCCAGCGCGCGAACCACAGACTCTTCCTCGCGAGAAGTCGGCGCCGATCCAGTGATCGATCCCACGCCTGCAAGCATCATCGACAAACACTCATCCTGGCGCGCGAGTTCAAAGCCTTCCTTGCTCAGCCATTTTGCGACGACACTCATTAACCCGCCCGCATCCCGAGGATCGATTTCCGAGAGCATCGCGAGCGCCTCGTCATCAGGGTCGAAGGTCGCGCCCGGCGAGTCCGCCAGAGTTGGGTCGAATCCTCCAACGATGAGCAAGCTGACTATGCCCTGCGACCGAAGTAAAGAGGCAAGTGCCGATAGCTGCCCGAGCCGTGTGCAGGATTCGGCGGGGACAATATCAGGTCCGCACAGCCCGTCGAAGCCGAAGACGCGAACATCATGACCTGCCTGACGAAGGTGAGCCAGCGCTTCACTCGGAAGCGCTCCGGAACCTGCGATCAAACCGAGCGCTTCGTGGTCACTCATGATCGTTCCCTCAATGCCTAACGACAGAAACCGCGCTCTGTCTTTCGCAGAAAGGTCACGAGGCGTTCAACTTCGGGAACGCCGCCCACTTCATCCTCGACGCGCGCGAGCGCGGCTTCAAGTTGCAGCTTCGATTGAAAGATCAGATGAAATGCGCGCTTAATATCAGCGCGAGTCTTCTCTCCGAATCTCCGACGATGCATGCCTACTGAATTTAAGCCAACGATTCGTGCCCGGTCGCCAGCCACCATAGTGAAGGGCGGCACGTCCTGAGACACCTTTGCGCCGCCAGCCACCATCACGGATTCGCCTACGCGCGCATGCTGATGCAGACCGGTATAGGCACCTAACACCGCAAAATCATCAACAATTGAATGGCCACCTAAACCACAGAAGCTCGCGATGATCGTGTGATCACCGATCTGGCAGTCGTGACCAACGTGCGCGCCGTTCATAAGGAAATTATCTTCTCCAAGCCGCGTACAGCCTCCACCCCGCTCGGTCCCAACATTTACCGTCACGTGCTCTCGACAGACTGTCCGGGCTCCGATTTCGACGCGCGTCGATTCGCCCTGAAAGTCTCGGTCCTGCGGCGACCCTCCCAGACACGCGTGGGGATGGATTCGACAGTCGGCGCCAAGCCGGGTTCGCCCAATAAGCGTCACGTGGGCGCCGACTTCGGTCCCCGCTCCGAGCTCGACCTCGGCACCAATGAAGGCGAATGCGCCTATGCGCACATCTTCTCCCAAGACCGCTCCCTCCTCGACGCAAGACGTCGGGTGGATTTGCGGGGCATCTTGGAGCCC
>DGPZ01000134.1:0-1912 GCA_002390675.1 Deltaproteobacteria bacterium UBA4427 | reverse complement strand
CGCCTTAGCCCTTCTTGTTGAAGGTCTTGATCACGAGTTCGGTGAGATCCAACGATTCCCGGCGGTAGAGCAGACCGGGGGCATCCGTGAGCATGACCGCGGAAAAGCCATTCTCTCGGCCGACTTCACGCACGATTTCGATAAATTTTTCCTGGAGTGGCCCCATCAAGCGCTGCTGATCGATTTTGAGCTTGTTCTCTTCTTCCTTGCCTTGGGTCTCGAGCCGGTTTTGAAGCTCAGCAAGGTCGAGCTGCTTCTCAGAAAGCGCTTCCTTCGACATCACGAACTGCTTCGCCTGAAGTTCCTTTTGCTTGCTCTCGAGTTCCTCGAGCATGGGCGTTATGCGCTGCTGTGCTTCGCGCGCTTTTCGCTCAAGCTCGTCCTGAGCCGCCTTGCCGCTCTCAATCGTAGTCAGCACCTGCTGTGCGTCGACGAAACCGATCTTAGTCGGCTCCGAAGTGGCTCCGAGGCCCCAGCCTAACGCCAGGCCCAAAGTAAGCACCATCAATACACGTTCGAATTTCATATCGTGAAAGCTCCCAAGCGGGTCGCGGAATCGCGGTCCCGTCAAAATTTTCTCTTCGGTTTACAACACGAGCCAATTTCGGCTCTAACCGGTGAATGCATTTAGCTCAGATTCCGAGACCACCGACTGAGAACTCGAAGACCGGGCTCGATTCGTCTCCGCGGGGATCAACCGGAAAGCCGAGCACGAGCTGCAGCGGACCAAAGGGGGAGAACCAAAGCACCCCACCCCCGTAACCGTAGCGCCAGTTCGAAGCGTCGAACAGCAGATCCCCTTCGACAAAGGCGTTGCCGCCGTCGATAAAGCCTATGCCGAGAAGGCCGATTTCTTCTGAAATCGGGAAGCGGTACTCGATGCTCGAACTGATAAAGGAGCTGCCGCCGATCACCTGCGCTTCGTCGATATCGTCGAAATCGTCATATTTCTTGTCGGTGATTGAATTACAGACGCCATTTCGGTTCCCGAAGCTGAACGTGTCACCGCCACCCCTGTCATTGCAAACCGCCGTTAGCTGACCGGTCGCCGGGTTGCTGCGGATCACGGTGCCCACCGGATGATAGACGCGTCCCGTCGCCAGCTCGGTCGATTGCAACCGCGCTCGCCGCGGCCCCACGGAGCGTCCTTCGAAACCACGGAGCCTTTGAGTCCCCAAGCCACCAAGGAAGTACCGCTCCGTCAGAGGCAGACGAATGTCATCGTCCAGCTTATCGATATTTCCAGCGTTCGTGCAATTCGCAGGATCTTCGCAGGCGGTCGCCCCCTCGAAGCCGAGTTCGAAATCGCTGATCACGTTGAACGGGAAGGCATGCCCCATCCGCGTACTCACAACAAAAGTCGACCGTTCAGGCAGCCAGTCTGGAACTCCGAAATAATACCCACCGCGCGCTTCGAGACTAAGAAATTTACTGAAGCCACCAAGGCCCGCGTACTCGACTCCACCCCGCGCGACATAACCCTTTGTCGGCGCGAAGCGATCGTTCCGCGTATCCACGCCGACGCTTAAGCCGATCCGGCTCGTGCTCTGGCGTCCCTGCAAAACCTGACGCGTCACCGGAGACGAAAGCGAATCGAGATTGCTGCTCTGCTTCACTTGACGCTGAGAAAAGCTGTAGTTCAAGAAGATAGAGGCACTGTTATCGATCGTGAGCGGATGCCCGATACCGAACTCGACGCCCTGCTGATCCTGCTCGAAGTCGTCAAAACGTACCTGAGTGAGGAACGCCGTCGCGCTGAAGCTGAAAGTCGAACCGAGAAAATAGGGATCGGTCAGAGAGATAAAGTAGCGGCTCGAATTCCCGCCGATATCCGCGGAGATATTGGCGCCGTAGCCTCGGCCGAATAGATTTGATTGCGCCAGCGACGCCGTGAATATGAAGTTATCCGCCG
>DGPZ01000107.1 GCA_002390675.1 Deltaproteobacteria bacterium UBA4427 | reverse complement strand
TGCTATCTGATGACGGGCGACTTCGACTACCTGCTTCGCGTCGTCGCGGCGGGGGCGGCGGACTATGAGCGCATCCATCGCCAGCAACTCACGCGTCTTCCTTCGGTCGCGCGTGTCCACTCCAGCTTCGCCTTGCGGGTCGTCCAAGACGCCGCGGGGCTGCCGATGACGCTCAAAGAGGATTGACTGGCGATCTCAGGCTGCCTTGCGGAGCGCCGCACGCGCGTGGGTTTGGACGCGTTCCGGTCCGAAGGGCTGGAATGTAAGGATCAACGCCGGCATCAAGAGGAAGTCGGCGATGAGCGCCACGACGACGGTCGTTGCGAGCAGAATGCCTTGCATGGCCGTCACATCGAGAATCGAGAGCGTGAGGACGAGGAAGCCGCAGACCAGCGTGACCGACGTGATGACGAGCGCAAGTCCGACATCCTGGAGAGAGACGACGAGCGCCTCCATGTAGTCGCCACGGCGCGCGAATTCGTGGCGGTACCTTGAGACGAGGTGAATCGTGTCGTCGACGGCGATGCCCATGGCTACCGCGGCGATGCCGACCTTCGAGTAATCGAGGACGATGCCGAGCCAGCCCATCGCGCCTAGCGTGAGCAGGACCGGAGACAGGTTCGGAACCATGGCGATCAGACCGATTCGTGGCGAGCGGAAGACCAAGACGAGGACCACCGCGATCGCGCCGAACGCGAGCAAGAATCCGCGAATCTGGCTAGAGACGATGTACGCCATCATCTTCACCCACAGTGCGCCGATCCCGGTCACGGCGAGCTGCGATTCCCGGATCGGATCGTCTACGACCGCGGCCTCGAGGGCATCGATGAAGGCCGCCGTCTTCTGGCCGCTCGCCATCGCGAGTCGGAACTCGAGACTCGCTCGTCTGTAGTCGCTGGTGACGAGCTCCTCCGCTTCCTCGCCGCCCGAACTTTCGTAGAGCAACAGATACTGCGCCACGAGTTCGCGCGATTCGGGGATCGCGTAGTAGGCCGGGTCTCCGCCGTGGAAGGCCTGATTCAAGTCCTTGAGGACGTCGACGATCGAGTAGGCCTTTCGCACATAGGTCGGGTCGTAGGCCGCGCCGATTCGCTGGAGCCGATCGATCTCGTGAAGGACCGCCGGCTCCTTGATGCCGTCGTCCTCGCCGGCGTCGAAGATGTAGATGACGTTGGTCGTCCCGCCCATCACGGTGTCGACCTTGATCGTGGCGGCCTTCACGGGCATGGCATCGGAGTAGTCGTCGAGCCAGTTCGAATCGACGACGAGGCGCGTGATTCCCGCGACGGACAAGACGGCGAGGATCGCGAAGCCAGCCAGGATCGTCCGCTGGTTGCGACGGTCGAATCGAGCGATCGCAAGGAGCGTCGAGCGCATCAGCGTGCGCCCGTTGCTGCGCTGAAGCTTGTCTTCGGCGTCGGGTTGAACTTCGCGCGTGCGGCGCCCGAAAGAGAGAAGAGAAACCAGCAGCGTGAAGGACAACACGAACGCCATCAGAACACCGAATGCCGCGTAGCTGCCCATCTCGGAGATCGAGCGAATCGGCACGAAGCTCATGGCGCCGAAACCCATCGCGGTCGTCACGCTCGTGAGCAGGCAAGGGGTTCCGACCAGGTAGAAGGTCTCGACCAGGGCGCTTCGCCGATCCCCGGATGCTTCGAATCGGCCGCGAAACTCTGAGAGAATATGGACGGAGTGGGCCACTCCGATCGCGGTCAGCAAGGAGGGCATGCTCCCGAAGCTGATGTTGACGGACCAGCCGATCGCAGCGATGAACGCGAGACAGGCGAACACGCCCATCTGTACGACGACGAGGGGTGCGATCACGCCCACGAAGGATCGAAAGAAGAAGGCGAGCAGAAGGCCGATCACGAGCGAGGTGAGTCCGTTCAGCATCGCCGCCTCGTTGAACGCCGCCAGGTTGTAGGTCGCGTTGATCGGGACGTCACCGGAGTGGTAGAAGACGAGGCCGTCGTATTCGGGCCGCTTCAGGATCTCTTCGATATCGAGATAGGGGGGCTGCGGGTAGACGTTCTCGGCGGCATCCCCGAGCTCCGGGTCGACCCGCAGGAGGTCCGGTGGGTCCGTGGCCGTTACGTCCATCTCGACGATGAGGGCGCCGAAGCGAGCATCCTCACTCAGGATGCCGCCCACGAGCATGGGCTTTGCGAGGTAGGCGTCGCGGAGGGCGAGAAGCTCCGCCTGGGTCGCGGGGAAATCATCCTCGAGTTCGAAGATCTCGATTCCGTCCGACACGCCGATCGTAAGCTCGGCGTTAGCGAGGCTCGTCACTTCATAGACGAAAGGGACCTCGTCCTCGAGTACACGGGTCAGTGAGACCAGCTTGCGCATCACTTCGAGGTTCCATGGACCGTGCTCGAATTCTGGCGCCTCGTAGAGGATGTAGGAGACCTCGTCGGATCCGAAGTCCGACCGGAACTGCTCGTAAAACAGGGCGCTCGGATCGTCGGGATCGAAATACGCCTGATACGAATTGTCCTGGCGGACGCCGCTCGCGAGCTGGAGGAGTCCAGTGAGGAGCAATGCCGAGAGGCCGACGACGATAAAGCGGTGGTCGAAGGACCACCCCGCGAGCGTGGCGAAGAACTCGTTGAGCCTTGTCAGCAGGTCCCGTGCCGGCGGCAGGTCTTCGTTCGGCATTGCCCCTCTCCGTCGATTCCGATGCGGCGCTTCGCGCCGCAGCTCATTCGGCTGGTCATCGTGACTGTCGAATCACTCAGTCTATTGTGCGTGCCGCCACGGGCAACAAGCGGTCGCCAATCCGAGCCAGGCGCCCAGCACACTCGAACTCGACTACAACGCCGCTAGGGCGCGGTTGGGAGGCGGTTAAGTCGCTGCGAGAGCGCGGCGGATTGGGCCGGCCGCCGCGAGTTCGGTTTATTGCCGACCGGAGCCGCGACGCGCGCGGGCCCGTTCGCGGCACGCGTCGCCGAACGCCGCGAAGATCGCTTTCGACGAGGGGGTCTCGGTCGCACGCCACTCGGGATGCCACTGTACTGCCACCGTGAAGGCGGAGACCTCGGGCGCTCGAATCGCTTCGACGATTCCGTCGGGCGAGCGGGCTTCGGCGACCAACCCGTCCCCCAGTTGATCGATTCCTTGCGCATGGAGCGAATTCACCTGCGTACTGTTCGTCCCGAGGATCTCCGCGAGATGGCTGCCGGGTGAGATCGCAATGTCGTGGCTCGCGGCGTAGTTGTCTTCGAGAGTTTCGCCCTGTTCGCGGTGGTCGAGTCCCTCCTCGCGTTCGTGGAGCTTTTCGCAGAGCGTTCCGCCGAAGGCCACGTTGAGT
>DGPZ01000069.1 GCA_002390675.1 Deltaproteobacteria bacterium UBA4427 | reverse complement strand
ATTCATTAGGTTTCGAGATATCGTGGGGCATACAGGTTCAGCACTTCCGCGCGCTTGGAGCGCACTTTGGAGCCGGATAGTGAAGATCAATACGATGTCCTGTGTGTTAAGAAGGGGTTGCGTCTCCTGACTCGCACTGAATCGCGTGGAGCGTAGTTCGCATAAGGTGCGATCCTCATTTTTGAGATCCGCACGTGTTTTTGCAGCAACCTAGACCTTCACTGGGTGGGGCAATAAGCCAGAGGCGTTTCGCGGATGCTGTTATGAAAGTGCTATTCTACACGCCGGGCTGGCCCCTTGAAGACTTCTCCAACGGCATCGTCGGCTATATTGATCGTCTGCTGCCGGAACTCCACAAGCGTGGCATAAGAACACGGCTAGTGGCCGGTAGTCTCGGAGCGCATCACCAAGGAGATGCCGTGGCCTCCGACGCGGCTTGGTCCAAGCTTGGGCCGCTGGGGCGCCTGACGGCTTCGGTGCTGTTTCGGGCAGCGCCCAATTTGGTCGCGACCGATGTGACTAGCCGCGCCCGGCTCTACCTGGCCGGGCGAGCCATCAGTAAGAGCCTAGGTGTCGACATCGTGGAGATGGAGGAAACCCTGGGGCTGGCCTCCGCCTTGGCTCGCGGCGCCGCCGCCCCGCTGATCATGCGTCTTCACGGGCCTGCTTTCCTCAATCTGGCCGCAAATGGTCAAGAGACAACGGAAGGTTATAATCGCCGTGTAAGCATCGAAGGCAAGGCTATCGCCGCCGCGGATGCCGTTACATCGCCCGCCAGTGACGTGCTCGACCGAGTGAGGGAGCGCTACCAGCTCGAATTGAAGGATGCGGTGGTCATCCCCAATGCCGGTCCCGAGCCAGTGCCAGAACACGAGTGGAATCTAAGGGAAGCGGAACCTGGGCATGTCCTTTTCATCGGTCGTTTCGATCGGCACAAAGGGGGCGATATCATAATCGAAGCATTCGCCAAGCTTCTGAAGACGCATCCACATGCGAAGCTGAGCTTCGCCGGGCAAGACGTGCGTGGCCTACTTGACGACGCGGGCAAGCATTGGCGCATAGAGGAATTCGTCGCGGATCGACTCGGGGAGCGCCGAGATCGCGTCGACATCCTCGGCCGTGTGCCCAATCAGCAACTGGCGGCCCTGCGCAAGTCTGCCAGTGTCGTTGTGCACCCCTCACGCTACGAGGTTTTCTCGATCGCCGTTTTGGAAGCCTGCTCGCAGGGGGTTCCACTTGTGATCACTAACATCGGTGGTCCCACAGAGATGGTCAGGCAGGGCCACGGGCTCAAGTTCCCTCTTGGGGATCGCGACGCACTGGCCGACTGTCTTCGCCGAATCTTAGATACCCCTGAACTAGCGGCTCGGATGGGCCAAGGCCTACTTGCTGACTATCGCCGCCGCTTCTTGCCGGCGATCGTTGCGCAGCAGACCTGCGATTTCTACGCCGAAGTTCACGCCAAACACGGGCGAGGCTAGTGAGTGTTTCTGGGATCAGAAGGCTGGTCTCCACTCGGGCTCGCAGTATCCGAAGGATCAGCCGCGCCTATTTGGTATTTAATTGGTCACTGCGATTGCGCCGACGAGCAATGAGCAATGGCTGGTTTTCGCCGAATTAGCAGACCGTTGGCGCGTTTGTTGTCGTCGTCAACCAGCTTGTGACGAGAACTCAGAAGGTCTGGCTGTGAGGCGATACCTGCGTAGCAGTCCGATTCAGTGGAAACGACGGGCATATTTCCTCACGGATGCGATAGTCGTAGTCTAGGTGCCGGTTGGTAATCGGTGGGGCCTACGGGCAGCCCTTTCCAACATGCGGAGGCGCTTGGCCAAGCCGCACTTAAACTAGTAGTCACGGCATTGTCGCCTGAAGCTGTGGCGGCAGAGACGCTGCGCTTCGCCGCGAGCTGCTGGGATAGCGAGGCAGATGTCGGAACAGGGGGGTGAGCGTCGGCTGCTGCGGGCGGCTACTTTCGAGAGCGTCGGCTTTGTGATTCGCTACGTGCTGCGCTTCGGCCGCAGCCTGGTGCTCACTCGGCTGTTGTTCGAGGAAGCCTTCGGCGTAATGAGCCTGCTGGGGGCCCTGCAGGTCGGTCTGGCAATGCTCTCCGACGTGGGCATCGCCGCCGCCATCGTGCAGAACCCGCGCAGCGAAGATGAGGACTTCCTCAATACCGCCTGGACCATGCAGGTCGTGCGCGGAATGGGTCTCACAGTCCTCGCACTGCTGGCGGCGTATCCGCTCGCGCTGTTCTACGACGACCCCACCCAGGCAGATCTTCTGCCCTCGTTCCTGGTGCTGGTGCCAGTGATGGCGCTGGGTATTCTAATCCAGGGGTTTGAGTCCACTGCGCTGCTGACCATGCGCCGGCGCATGGAGGTGGGCCGCATCGTGGGCATCGAACTCTCCGTGGCGATTATTACGGCGGTGGTGGCGCTGAGTTGGGCGGCGATCGCGCCTTCCATCTGGGTGCTGCTCATCACGAGCTTGCTCGCGACCACCCTGACCACAGTTGGCAGCCACGTGGTGTCCATCGGTTATCGCAACCGCTTTCGCTGGGAGCGACGGAGCGCCGAGGAGATCACCCAATTCGGCAAGTGGATCTTCGGTAGCACCGCGCTCGAGTTCGTCATTGGCCAGCTCGACCGCATCGTGCTCGGCGCCCTTCTGGGCATGAAGTTGCTGGGCATCTACGCCGTCGCCACCACGCTCTCCGGCGCGCTTTCGGAGGCGGTGGGCAGGCTGACCCATGGCGTGGTGTACCCCGCTCTGTCGCGTGAGCACGAGCGGGACAAGTCCGCTCTGGGCGAGGCCTACTACCGTACGCGCCGCCTGATGGACCCTTTCACGATGGTGGGTACCGGGGGCTTAGTGGTGCTCGCGCCCCACGTCATCCAGATCCTCTACGACGATCGCTACCTTGAGGCGGGCTGGATACTCCAGTGGCTCGCCTTCCGGGTGGCTTTGACAAGCTTGCATCTTCCCTGTGAAACCGCGTTGGTCGCGACAGGGCAGAGCCGCTACGGCTTCTACCGGAACGCAGCACGAGCTTTGAGTCTGCTGACCATGCTCCCAGTCGGCTGGTGGCTGGCGGGGCCCGTCGGGCTCATCGCCTCGCTTGCGCTCTCCGAGCTGTCTGCTTTTGCCGTGCTTTGGCCTGCTGCGTGGCGCTCAGGAATTCTGCGTCCCGCTCGCGAAGGCCTGGCAGTGGCGATGTTCCTGGGCGGTGCGGCGATCGGCCTAGCCGTGGACGTACTCGCTGGTCCCTGGTTGTCACAGTTTTAGCCGCCCTGCGCGCATTGCAGTGCACGAGGGCTACGTGATGCCAGGTGCGTTAGCCGTTCGAGTTCGTACGCACTTGAGGCTTGTCCGAGCTTTTGAGTACTCATGGTGGCCGGTTTTGAGGCGCAAGTGCTCCAGAGAGAGCAACGACCTCACCGTTAGGCCTTCTTAGGACGTTAACGTAAAGACCAAAGACATCGCGTTCCCTAAAGGTCTGATGAAATCGGCTGATGGTCGGACCGTGCCCGGTCTGATGGACCGATTCGAGGCGCGATTGATCGATCGCGGGACCACTTAGATGTAATGCGGGCGCGCTCTGGCGCAAACTGTCTTTAAGCAGGGTTTCACTCCCAATCTTCGACTATGGCTGCACACTTTGTTCAGGCTGAGGGATACCGTAATGCGGGAACCAAATGCGCTGATCATCGGACAACGCCGCATTCAGATCACGAAAACGCTCAGATTGCTTGGCGGGGTCAGCGCTCAAAACGAAATCAATATCAATAGGTGACGCGGTGACTGATGTGACCGGTGATCAGTCCCCAAAGAGCGGTCACGCAGGAGTGGCGTGATAAAGTCAAGCGGAAAATTTTCACGCGACACCAGATCGCTTCGATCGAAGCAAATGACTTAATCTCGGATATTCAATCTGAGCGCACAAAAGACCGTAGTCTCGCCTGACGCTGGGGCGGCCAATCACGTTGACCGTGCAGGGAAAGATGTTCTCATGCTCAAAAGTAAATTAGGAACCCTGGATTCAGATAAACGTGATGGGTCTGGTTCCAATTTTTTGCTGGGGCACCAAGAGAATCTACTCATTGGGATCTGCGCGGCGGCGGCGGTCGCTCTCGCGTTAGGGTTTTTATATGCCGACTTGAAGTTCGAGATCGGCATTCCGCAAATAATCGCCTTTTGGACTTCGCTGACCCTCTTCATTGTCACGCCATTCATTATTCGCCGCACTCACTCGATTGAGTTGGGGGCGGGGCTATTGGTGTTGGCATCCGTGGGGCCGGTCTTTGTGCCTGCCTATTACCAAGGCGGGCTGCAGTCGCCGTACCTGATCTGGTTCGTTGTCCTTCCGACTCTGACCCCCTTCTTTCTGGGGCTACGCTTCGCAGTCTTCTCGGGCTTAGTAAGTATCACCTGCTACGCGGCTTTCTATGGATTGGAGGTCACTGGCAATCTACCGGCGGCTCGTCTAGCGGACACAAGCTTCTTGAGCTTTTTCAATTTTGTCCTGGCGTCGCTGTTAGGGATGGTCGTGGGGAGTGCAACAGAGTATTCAACGCGCCGTGCGAAGATGGATATGAAGTCCTTGAGTACCGATCTGATGGGGAAGGCCGACGCCCTCGCGGAAAGCGAAGCGAGGAAGAGCGCGATTCTTGATGCGTCTCTCAGCGGTATCGTGAGTTGTGATTCTGAGGGTCGTGTGACCGAATTCAATCCCGCGGCGGAGCGAATGTTCGGGCTCCTACGCTCCGAGGCTCTGGCAGAGCATGTTTCGGAACTGTTAATTCCAAAGCGAATGATTGAAGCTCACAAGCAGGGGTTCGAAAGGTATCTCCGGACTGGCGTATCACAGATCCTTGATAAGACGGTGGAGGTTGTAGGCAAGCGCGCCGACGGCCGAGAAATCCCCATTGAATTGCTTGTGCAGCGTATCGGTCTTGAAGGGGAGCCTCAGTTCACCGCTTATCTCCGCGATCTTGGTCCGCAACGCCTCGCGGAGGAGACTTTGCGGCGCAGAGAGGACGAGCTACAGCGGTCGCAGCGCTTAGAAGGGGTGGGACGGCTGGCCGGGGGAGTCGCGCATGACTTTAATAATCTTCTCACGATTATCGGTGGATACGGCGAAAGCATCAGGGAAGAAGCTGATGCGGAATCTGCGATCTACGAAGGCGCGGCAGAAATCACCAAGGCTGTGGATCGCGCCGCAAGCATCGTCCAGCAACTACTCGCTTTTAGCCGTCGCCAGGACCTGAAACTGGAGAGTGTAGACCTGAGTCAGTTGCTTCGAGACTTCGAAATCACATTGAGTGCAATTGTACCGTCGCGCGTCGAACTAGTGCTGGATTTGGAAGAGACTCCGTGGCAGGTGACCGCCGATGCGATCCAGGTCGAGCGCATCGTAATGAATCTTGCCCTTAATGCCTGCGACGCGATGGAACAACCCGGCAAACTTTCAATCTCTACCCAGTACGTGGAAATTAATCTTGACGACATATGGCGTCCGGATCATTTAGAGCCGGGGCTTTACGCAAGGTTAGATGTTCGAGACACCGGTTCGGGTATGAGCGCGGATGTTATGCGACGAGCGTTTGAGCCCTTTTTTACAACCAAAGCGAGAGGCAAGGGGACGGGGCTTGGCCTTGCGACCGCATATGGGATCGCGCGGCAATGTGGCGGACACATTAAAATTCAAAGTTCGGAGGGGAGTGGAACAAGAATTTCCGTTTATTTCCCGCAGCATGTCGAAAGAGCGGTTCTTCGTAATTTGGCAGAGCCTGCTCCGGCTGAGGGGGCGCGTGCAACCGTCCTTTTGGTGGACGATGAGTCGAGCATCCGCAAGATGATATCAATACAGCTCCGGAGGATGGGCCATGAGGTGATCCAAGCAGCTGATGGTGAGGAGGCGATGAACGTCGCGATGGCGCCGGGTGTTCGAGTCGATCTTCTTGTTTCTGATGTCGTTATGCCGCGCAAAGATGGTCCCGCTATCGCGGTCGAACTCGTCACGGTGTTTCCTCGGATGAAGATTATTTTGATGTCCGGCTATTCCGAGACATTGAACTCGGAATACGACCGATTGCCTCCCGGTACAGAATTCCTAGCGAAGCCGCTGCGGATGAAGGATTTGATCAAAGCTGTAGAGAGGCTGCTTGCGAATTGATCCGATTTCGCCCCTTTCCGTACTCCCCATAGTAGGCATTAAGACAAGCGGGCCCCCAGCGGAGCTATGTGGCCCTATCCGGGACATGAAGGCCTCCGTAAAAAGGTTGCCAAAGCAGAACGCGATCGGCGTAGTCGGCCCGGGTCGCGATCGTTTGTGTCATGAGCGGTACGCCAGCGGGCTCGATTCCATGGTCGCAGGGTTTGGCGCCTAAAGGCTAGGCGACAGACTTGAGAGTGATCCGAGTCGCCCTAGTTGCGTCCCCATTGTCAGGATGCCGAGTATCGGAGGAGTCAAAAGGTGGCTCAAAATGCCGATTCCCTGTTCGGTTCGGATCTGCTCCCGCTACCGTCTGATCGATTGAGACGGAATACCCGATTCCGAACGGAGGGGGAACATGCAAAAGGCGATCGATTGCTGGATCAATGTGGACATGGGCGACCAGGCTGACACGGACTATCTGATCCGAGTCAAAGAGGACTACCTAAAGGGCGGAGACGATTTCTTCCGGAGCTTCGAGCCCGAGGAACTGCTGCCCGAGATGGATCGGCTGGGGATCGAGCGCGCGATCGTGACGATGTCTGTCGATCGGCCTTCAGAGCATGCGCTGCGCTTCGTAGACAAGGCGCCCGAACGCTTCTCCCTCGGTCTCGGCGTCGACCCGGGGCGCATGATGAAAGGCCTCTGGGAGATGGAGGCGATCGCACGAAATCATCCCACGGTCTGTGCCAAGGTCGTCCCTTTCAGCACAGACGTGCCACCCTCCGACGCGACCTACTACCCGCTGTACACCAAATGCGTCGAACTCGATCTGCCACTGACGATCAACACCGGCCTTCCCGGGCCGCCGGTCGCGGGCGAGTGCCAGAACCCGATCCACCTCGATCGCATCTGCGTACGCTTCCCGGAACTCAAACTCTGCATGGCGCACGGCGCAGACCCATGGTGGGGGGTCGCGACGCGACTCATGATCAAATACAAGAATCTCCATCTGATGACGAGCGCCTACGCGCCGAAGCATTTCCCGCCGGAGCTGCTCCACTTCATGAACACCCGTGGCAAGGACAAGGTGATCTTCGCTTCGGATCATCCCGCGCTCGATTGGGAGCGCTGTGTGAATGAGGCTCGAGCGCTCGACCTTCGCGAGGGCGTGCTGGAGAAGTTCATGTACGACAACGCGAAACGCTTCTTCTGGGGAGAGCGAAAGCCGCGCTACGGCGAGCTCGCGGAGATCTGATTCGCGATCGAATCAAGGCCGCCCTCGGGCGGTGGGGAATCTATGTCAGCGCTTATACCTAGCGTGTGATCTTCGGGGTGCTGCTCGCCACCCCACTCCTCTAGCTTTAGAGTTCGGCGCTTCGGCGACCGCGGGCGGCTGGCAAAGAGATTTATATGGCTTGCAGGGCCTAGGGCACTTTCTGATAAGATCAGCCTCTCGGCAGAAGCGCGCGAGAGGGGCACCATGACCGAAGGGCTTATCCGATCAAGCAAGTCAGCTACCCGCGAGGCTCTCTCGTTCTGTCGCCAATGCATGGGCATGTGTGGGACGGTCGTGAGCCTCGATGCGGCCGACCGGGTCGTTTCGGTACGCGGCGATCGTGAGGATCCGTCGACGCTCGGATACGCATGTTTCAAAGGCTTGAACGCTGCGGAAGCGCATAACAGCTCCGTACGATTCCTTAAGCCGATGAAGCGGATGCCGGACGGGGAGCTCGTTCCGGTTGACCGCGAGCAAGTGCTAGACGAGATCGCAGAGCGAATTGCGGCAATCGTCGAAGCCGATGGTCCGGAGGCGGTCGCGGGATACCGTGGAGGAGGGGCCTTTTTTACGTCGTCTTCAGTGATGATGGTTCCTGCGTTTCTCTCGGCACTCGGTTCACCCAAGGCCTATAGCTCCGTCACGATTGATCAGTCAGCGAAGGTTGTTGCGCTCGGCCGAATTGGCATCTGGCCACCGGGGCGGACGCCTATGAGTCGTGCCGACGTCTACTTGTTAGTCGGTGCCAATCCGCTCGTCTCTGTCAGTGCGAACGGGTTCGATACCCGCAATCCGACGAAACGACTCCGAGCCGCCCGGGAGCGCGGCATGAAGCTGATCGTGATCGACCCGCGCGAGACCGAGACGGCGCATTTTGCAGATATTCATATTCAGCCGCTACCGGGCGAAGACTGCGCAGTGCTCGCAGGGCTGCTGCACCTGATCCTCGAGGCGGGCTGGCAGGACCACTCCTTTTGTGACCGTTATGCCGACGACGTCGCCGCGCTCCAGCGGGCGGTGGCTTCCTTCACGCCTGCCGAGGTTGCCCGACGCGCCGACGTTCCCGAGGCGACTCTACGCGAGGCCGCACGACTCTTTGCTCACGACTGCCATTCTGGCCCCGCGGCGGGTTCGACCGGAGCGGACATGGCCCCCGGCGGCAATCTCGCCGAACACTTGATCGAGTGCCTGAATATCGTCTGCGGACGGTACTTGCGCGAAGGCGCTGAGATCGAGCATCCGGGCGTGATCCATGCGCGCCAACCGATCCGCGCGGAAGTGATTCCAGCGCCGCGGTGGTGGGAACAGGGGGCTAAGAGCCGCGTTGGTGGATTCGGTCAGCTCGACGGCGAGCTACCAAGCGGGACGCTTCCGGATGAGATTCTTGAGCCCGGGGCGGGGCGTGTACGGTGTCTAATCTCCCACGGCGGTAACCCTGCCTCCGCGATCCCCGGAATTGAGAAGGTTGAGCAAGCATTCTCGGAACTCGATCTGCTCGTCGCTATCGAACCCTTTCCGACCATGACGACGGCACTGGCCGACTACGTGCTGCCGCCGACCCTCCAATACGAGCGAGCCGATCTGCCCATCTGGCTCTACGAGAGTCTGGTCTCGCCCGAGCCTTACACTCGTTACACGCCTGCGATCGCGAGCCCGCCGGAAGGGGCGGAGGTGGTGGATGACCATGTCTACTTTTCGGGCCTAGCGAAGCGACTCGGGCTCAGCCTTGAGTTGCTAGGTGAACCACTGCCGGTGGGTACACCTCTTTCGACGGAAGAGATCCTCGCAAGGACCGCGAGTCAGGCGCCGATTCCGTTCGAGGAAATCAAGAAAGCCGAACGCGGCATCTTCCTGCCGGGCGAGAAGCAGTATGTCGAGCCAGGTGCCCCGGACAGTCCGCACCGATTCAGCCTGCTGCCGCAGGATGTCGCAGAAGAGCTTCGAAGCGTCGCCGCGATGCTCGATCAGCCGCCTCTCGGTACCGAGCCGTACCGCTACCGAATGGCCGTGCGGCGTCTCCGGGACGCGAATAACTCGGCGGGCCTTGCGCTGCCATCGATCAAGGCACGCGTCCCTTTCAATCCGGGCTTTATGAATCCCGAGGATATGGCCCAAGAAGGCATCTCCGAGGGAGACGAGATCGAAATCGCTTCTGGCCATGGTGCGATCCGAGTCCGGGCGGAGTCCGACCCTTCGCTGCGTCGTGGTGTCGTTTCCGTCACTCACGGCTTCGGCGCGCTCCCGCGTGCCGAGGCGAAATACGAGGACGTGGGCGTCAGCACGAATTGGCTCACGAGTACGAGCGATGCATCGCGCGAGTCGATCAATGCAATGCCCTGGATGACGGGCTTTCCCGTTTCGATCGAAAGGGTTGAAGGTGCGTCGGACGCCATTGCCGTGACTTCGTAAGGCCAGAGGTCAGCTGGACCGAACGCAGTCGAATGCCGACCGAGTTTACGTAGCTGTTAGGCCGAGCGTCGGTCTTTGTTCCCATGGGCGCGGGTGTTGACTCCGCGCTTGGGGTGCCTCCCGGGTTCGAGGCGAGCCTACTTCCAGCCGATTGATTCGTAGCCACGATCCGCGAGACAGCGGTCGACGTACCGAACAAAAACATCGTCGGGCTCAGAAGAACCGAAGATCCAAGAGAAAAGGCCGGCGATGGCGCCGGAGGTCAGGCCGATCAGCGCACCGATACCAGCGCCCCCTCGGAGCGCACCGGCGGCCGCGCCCGTTGCAGTCCCGACGACCGCTCCCCCTGCTGTGCGCTTCCCGGCCTCTGCTGCCTGATTCGTCTCAAGTCCCGCGTTTTCGGCTAGTGCCAGGCATTCGGAGACGTTGCGCTCAGCGGTTTTCTGGCCGGACTGCTCGTATTGCTCGTTGGGGTAGAGCACAGGTCGCTTTGCGCATCCGAGTGCGATCACGAGAGGTATCAGAACAAGGGCGAGGTTCTTTTGCATAGGGTGACTCCTTGGGATGCATTTAAAAGATCAGGCTAGCATTCATGGATCAGACATTTTTGAAGAGCAGCCTTGCCGAGCCAGATCCTGAACTTTTCGTAACTCGTGTTGGGATTTCTAGGCGGTGATTCAAAACGCGCTTAATCGCATTCGAATTGATGCTCGGTGGCCTAATGGGTATCCGCGGTGAATGCGGGTTCGCCGCGCGACCACTTCATCCAGTTCGTCTGCCATCTTGCGGAGCTCATTTTTCAGGATTTTGCTTAGCGTACCCGTTGGGAAAGCGTCCACGAAACGGACCGCGCGGAGAATAGAAAGACGCGGCTTGTTTTTCCTATCCCCGGCTCTTCTTCGAGCGGCACGGGCCAGCGAGGGCGCTCGAGCCGAAAGCGCAGGACGTCGAGCTCGGCTTCGGGGGCATCGATTCGGAACGGAGAGAGGACCGTCTTATTAATGGGCCGAAGGATATAAGCCCTCGCGCGAGACGCGATGGGCTCCTTATACTTGCGCCTCGCCGTCCCCCTAGCCCCGGAGCCCATCGCATGTCGCCGACGCCCCGCCCGACACGCCTGCGCTCGTCTCCACGCCGCGATCGGATCCGCGGCCGGAGCCGTGCCCGCGCCGCCGCCCCGTTCTTCGCGCTCGGGCTCGCCGCGCTGCTCACCGCCTGTTCCGAGCCCGAACCCGAGGGCCTGCGCTACGACGATTTTGTGCGGGTGGGCGTGCTCCACTCGCGCACAGGCACGATGGCGATCTCGGAGAACACGGCGGCGGAGGCCGAGTTGATGGCGATCCACGAGATCAACGCGGCCGGTGGGCTCGACCTCGGCGGCCGGCGCGTAGCGATCGTCGCCGTGGAGGAAGACGGCGCCTCGGACTGGCCGACCTTCGCGCGCAAGGCCGACCAACTGATCGAGCGTGACCAGGTCGCGGCCCTCTTCGGCGGCTGGACCTCGGCGAGCCGCAAGGCCCTGCTGCCCGTGCTCGAGGCCCACGACCACCTGCTCTTCTACCCCATCCAATACGAAGGCCAGGAGTGTTCGCGCCAGGTATTCTATGCGGGCGCGACGCCGAACCAGCAGATTGGCCCTGCGCTCGACTGGCTGTCGAAAACCCACGGCCGCCGCTGGTTCCTCGTCGGCTCGGACTACGTCTATCCGCGCACGGCTAACGCCATCATCGGCGCCGAGGCCGAGGCGCGTGGCGCTGAGATCGTGGGCGAGACCTATTTGCCGCTGGGCAGTCGCGCGGTCGGCCCTGTCGTCGACGCCCTGCGCGCGGCGCTGCCCGAGGGTGGGATCGTGCTCAACACGCTGAACGGCGACAGCAACTTCGCCTTCTTTCAGGCGCTCGCCGCCGCCGGGATCGACGCCGAGCACGGCTACGCCGTGATGAGCTTCTCGCTCGCCGAAGAAGAGGTCGCCGCAATCGGCCCCGAGTACATGGCGGGCAGCTACGCCGTCTGGAATTTCTTTCATGGCGTCGACACGCCCGCCGCCCAGGCCTTCGCCCAGGCCTTCGCCGAGAGCCGCGGGCTCCACCGCATCACCAGCGCCCCCGCGTCCGCCGCCTACAGCATGGTCCATCTCTGGGCCCGGGCGGCCGAGCGCGCGGGCACAACCGAAGTCGACGCCGTGCGCGCAGCGCTGGTCGGGACCGCCTTCGAGGGCCCCGCTGGCCGAGTCGAGTTCGGACCGAACCATCACCTCTCGCAGTCCGCCCTCGTCGGCGAGGTCCAGCCCGACGGGACCTTCGCCGTCCGCGCCGATTTCGGCGTGATCGCGCCTCGTCCTTGGAGCCCGGTCCTGCCCGAGAGCCGGGGCGACCGCTGTGACTGGACCCTCGACCGCCCGGACGCCGGGCGGTTCCGGAGCTGAGATGCGACGTATACGACACAACACGGGCTGGATCCGCATGATGGGCCTACTTGGCCTCATCCTCGCGGGCTTCGCCTGCGCGGACTCCCACTTCGACGATGACGGGGAGGGCGGCTTTCGGCTGACGCCGGAGGCCGAGTCGACAATGCCGCTGCCTTCCCTCGACGCGCTGCCGCCGGGCGTGCCGATCGTCTATGCGGGCATCTTCGTCGACAAGGTCTACGAGCTCTCGCTCGTGTCGCGAACCTTCTCGGCGGACGGCTACGTCTGGCTCGAGTGGCCCGCGGCGGTCCAGGACCAGATGGAGGCCGAGGGCATCTCGCCCATCGAGCTGATCCGCATTTCGAATCGGATCGAGATCTGGGACTCGACCTTCGAGCCCGTGACGGCCGAGGCCCGCGAGCTCTCCGCGGGTCGCTACTACCAGCGCTACCGCTTCTCGAGCCGCTTCTACGACGACGAGATCGAGTTCCATCGCGACCCCTTCGACGAGGTGAACCTGCCGATCATCATTGAGATCGAGCCCCCCGCGATGTCGGATAAATACTCCGGGGTCGTGCTGCTGCCGCATCACCAGGCGAATGGCTTCATGGGCCAGGCGGGCACCCTGAGCGGCTACCAGCTCGAGAAGTCCACTTTCCGGCCCTACCTGCATGGCTACCCGAGCCGCTTCGGCTCGTGGTATACGCCGACCTTCAGCCAGGTCCGCCTAGAGATGATCTACCAAGCCGACTATTGGAGCGCGTTTCTCACCTGGGTCTTCCCGCTGCTGATCATCATGGCGGTGGTGTTGCTCGCGCCCTCCGTGGCGGGCGCGCTGGGCGATGTCCGCGTCGCGATCCCGTCCACCGCGCTCCTCACCTTGATCTTCCTCCAGCAGGCCTATCACGACGAGCTGCCGCCGCTGCCCTACCTGACCTTCCTAGACGAGCTCTTCGCCGCCAGTTATGCGATCGCCCTCGGCCTCTTCTCCCTCTTCACCTGGGGGACGAATGCCTACGCCAACGCCGCCCCCGAAGACCGCTCCGCCGTCTCCGCCCGCATCGACCGCACGGACCTCATCTTCCAGACCCTCGCCATCACCTTCTTCCTCGGCGTCGCAATCACGGCGTGGATGCGCTCCTGAAGCAGCTCAGCTGCTCCGGCAAAGCTGGCGACCGATGTGCAGGCGGGGATAGAAAAAACAAGCGGGATTTTGAGTACCACGGATATGAGGTGTTCTGACAAATACGCCCCAATGGGGCCGTTCCGGGCTTGCCTAGCGCGCGGGCAGCTCAGCTCCCGATTCGATCGCCGCTGCATACGTGTATTAGGCGTCCAGTCGTCCCCAGTTCCGTCCATCGTTTGGAAAGGCATTGACCATCGACCAGCGGGGTACGGGCGGGAGGTTTTCGTTCACGACGTAGATGCCTGTTACAAAGCCATAGCTCGCACAATTCGAGGGCATCTTTAAATCCCTCGAGAAGGCGCGCCCCGATCAACTCGGCGTTCGCGCTCATGATGCGTACGCCGGGGTTGTCGGATTCGAGGCTGCTTTTGGCAACGCCGCCGCCGAGAACCGAGAGTGTTGCGTGAAGCGTCGAGAACCCGCGAAGGGATCGTGGATTTTGATGGAATAGCGCGATTGTCTCCACGGTGAGCAGTGCACCATGTTCGATGGTATCGACACCGGCACGCAGCGCCTCGAGCACACCTTCGGTGCTCTCCACATGCGCGGCGACCAAGATGTTCTTGCGGTGCGCTTCGTCTACGATCGCGGCGATCGGGGATGGGTTCGTTCCCGAAACGGGGCAGTTATGCCTCGACCGGAACCTGATTGTCATATTGGTACTTAGCGGCGGTAGGGAAAAGGGGCCTTCTTTTTCCTACTCTCGGCGATCGTCGGAGGAGTCCCCGTCCATGAGTGGAGCGAAACCGGTCTCGCCGCGCCGTCCGCTCTGGGCCGAACTTATTCAGCCAGTTTTCGAGGTCGACGCGCTCTGCTGCCCGAAATGCGGCGGACGGCTGAGAGTTCTTTCGGCGATCACCGACCCGGTTGTGGCTGCTCGGATCTTAGATTGCTTGGCGCTGCCGTCTCGCGCTCCGCCGCTTGCGATCTCTGGCCACAGAGTCGGTCGCTCCGACTTCGACGAGGATTGGGTCGGCGGAATTTCGGAGTTCGACTTCGATCACTCCCAGCCATCCAACGAATCCGAGAGCGGTGCCCGAAAAGAGGTGAGATGGTTCTCTTCTCGACATCGATCGTCGGGCTTGACGAATCACGATTCACGAATGCTCTCGAAGTCGACTTCCATCGAGAGGGTCTCAAAAAAACTCCCTCGCTTTCGGTACGGGAGTACATATGCGCAGCGGTCATCACCTAGCCCGTGCAGAGCTTCGAATCACCCTCGAAGAGGCGCTTCCGCGACTTATTAATCTTCGTGTCTCCGAACGGGCCGAAATCGAATATGCCTCAGGGGGGACCGTGACGATTGCCGGGAGCCTACCCCTTGAGTGGGACGTCTAGGCTACTGGGCATGAAATAGTGCACTCTAGATGCTCATCATTTGCGTGCGATTTATAAGGCGTCTGGACCACTCAAAGATTCGGACCCTTAGATCGTTCAATACGGCCCTGACACGCTGGCAATGGAGCTTTGATTCATGCGTATCCGAAAAATACTTTGGCACTTTTCGGTGAGTGCGGCCCTCTGCTTTGTCAGCGCAGCTTCCCCGTTCAGCAATGCCCATGCCGCCATCGTTGCTGCGGACGGGGGAATCACCCTCTGGGTATCCTGGGATGATCTCGACGATCCTGGCAAGGACATCGACGAGGTCGTCAATGAGGCGAATTCTGCGCTAGGCGGATTCAACTGCACCCCCACCAACAGCGGCCGAAGCGCACTTGGCGCTCCTTCGAGTCCTGCCTCATGCCCTGCCTCAGGCCCATGCACCGGCAGAGACAAAGTGTCAGGAGACCTAGATAAGCTCGCTGACTACATCTGGGAGTCCACGGAGGGAGCCCACTATTTGCGGCGGGTTTACGTCAGCGATGAGGGACGATCGTGGGAGCACGCCGATATTAAGTGGAATATGGGTATCGGAGGGTCGTCTGCGGCCGGCGGTGGATGGAGTAACCCAACGAGACAAATGACGATGCAGTCCGCCTATCGAACATGCATCCACGACGTTCTGCATCATGAGCTTGGGCACTACCTCTATAACCTGCCCGACAGATACCTAGACGCCAGTGGTTATTACAGGGGGAGATTCGGAGCCGGAACCATATTCGACGTCGCGGTCACGCAGAGAGATACGAACACGGTCATGTCGAATAATTACCCCCATCTGTTTGTAGACAGCACCAATGCCATTATCGGTATCGACTACACGAATCCATCGACGGGGAGTGTAGTCAGTGGAGAAATCCTGACTCCGGATCTACTAACGGATGCGGACCTCTCCAATGACGGCCCGAATCGCGCGCACCACAATCACACGAACCCATTCGCGCAAGATGAATGGAGCCTGCTCCCAGACCGTCACGTCGATCTAGCCGGCGCCCACGAAGAGGGTGCCTTCTCGTCCCCGGGCGCTGCTCCCCCCGTTGAAATCGTGTTTCAGGAAAATGCCGACGATACGCCTCCTCCAGGAAGAGTCCTACTGCTCGATAGGTCGGGTTCAATGTCTCTGGTCACCAACGGCGTGCAGGCGGTTCAATTCGTTCAGGAGGCCGGCATGTTCCTCTACCACAGTTCAGACCCGGTGGACCGCGTCGCTACGTATCTCTACAACGGAGCGGTAGAGGAACTCTTTCCATATGAACTTTACGACTCAACTAACGAGCTGCCCTTTGCCAGCTTCCGAAATGCATCGGGGCTGACAAATATTGCAGGAGCCCTCGAAGCGGCGATCGATGCGTTTATTCTGGAGCATGGGGAGGGCGGGGTGCCTGGAAGCGAGATCTTCCTCTTGTCGGATGGCATCCAAACTACAGGTGCGAGCCTCGAAACACAGGTCTCTCGCGCCGCCGAACGAGGCATTCGAATACATACGTTCTCTTTTGGGGGAGCTGATTCGGAGACTATGGCCTCGATCTCAACAAGCACCGGAGGCAGCACGGCGCCTTTGTCTGAGCAGCAAAACGGTGCCGAGCTTAAAACCGTGATGATGGAACAGATGGAGGAGATGCGAGGAAGAACAGCGATCGCCTTTTACCGAGACGTGATAGCCGACGACACAGTGAAGCGTGACCCGAGTGACGGCACCGAGTTCATTGAAGGAAGCTTCGAATTGCCCATCGGCTCACGGGACTTACACTTTTATGCGAGTTCCCCAAATGGAGACGTTTCCGCAGACTTGAGTGTGGAGTTAGTCGACCCGTTTGGAGCCCCATTCAATTCAGGAGCAGTAAATAATGTTGCTCAACTCGGTCGCTTCGCTGGGGTTAAAATCCAAAAGCCAGCGAGCGGCACTTGGACCTACCGACTGAGATCCTTTGGAAGCACGTTCCCCTCGTACCCGCTCGACTTTTCCGCTTACGTGCTAAAGCGGGATCTCGACACGAAGGTTGAGTTCCTGCGTATTCCTGGAAGCGACGTTTTTTCAGTGAAGGCAACCGCATTTGACCGATATCCACTGTCCGGAATCGAGGCCGATGCACAGATTTATCTAGGGGGTACCCAGATCGGCACTCTTACACTCACTGACAATGGTGGAACCGGTGGCGACGCGGTGGCGGATGACGGGATCTACTCTGGAACCCTGGATCTCTCTTCGCCCCGATCCGGTCTCGTCGACGCGCTACTGCAGTCAGGAGCAAATCGGCTTAGAGCGAATGTTGAATTCCGAGTGCTCGCAAATTCAGCTATTCCCGCCGGGCAGGCTCACTATGAAACGGGCAGCACGTCTGCCTACATCGCGCAGGATTATGCGGCGAATGGCGGCGGTGATTTCAACGCTTGGGCATCAGCCTTTACGTCGTTCCTCTCGCAGGATCAAGACGCACCGACAATCGTTATTTCTTTGCCTAAGGGCCAAGTTGTTGAACAAGGGGCAGCCACATCCTTCACCGCCGAAATCTATGACGCGAGGCCACTTAACAGTCAGGTTAGATTTTCGGCGGGTCAAGGAACAGCAGTCAACGCGACGGAAATCCCTTGGACCTCGCCTTCCTCGATCGGAAGAGCGTACAAGATTGATGTTGGAATTGAGCCATTCGCTACGCTTGGTGTCCGCGACTTCACTGCCCAGTTCGGGAAAGAAATTCTTAGAGATCAAGACGTGATGGAAGTAATTCCAGCTCCCGAACCGTCAGCGCTAGTCATGCTGGGCTCGGGCATTGTCGGGTTGGCTGCGGCAGTTCGAAGAAAGTCACGGCCTTGGTAAAAAAGATGGCGGCCCAGCGAGTGAAGCATTGGCCTATCGTCTGGGGCAGCGCCGTTCAATCCGCTCCACCGTCGATCACCTTAACCTCGTCTCCTTCAACCCTCGTAAGAAGCGGTGCCTCATTTTGGAGAGACAAACTCTCGCTAAAAATAGGCCGGTGGCTTCTGCGCTCATTAACCCGCATCCCGTTGCAGCCGGCTCGCTCGGTGCTGATCTGAATCAATGGAGTTAGATAATGGAAGGGTACGATCCTAGCTGGCTCTCGCTCCTGCCCGCGCTCGTCACAATAACGCTTGCCTTCGTGACCCGTCAGGTCGTGCCCGCGCTCTTCTTTGGGATCGTCACAGGCTCAGTTGTCCTCTACGCCAGCACCGCCAATCTCGACGACCTGAATTTCGTCTCACGCTTTCTGATCCCGTCGATCGGGACGACTGGTTACGCCAAGATCCTGTTGATTTACCTCTGGTGTCTCGGCGGGCTAATCGGGGTCTGGGACCGAATGGGCGCGACGCAACACTTCGCCCAGTGGGCGGGAAACCGCTTTGCTCGGGATCGGTCCAGCTCGCTGCTGACTGCCTGGCTACTCGGCGTTGTCTTCCATCAGGGCGGTACCGTGAGCACTGTCCTGACTGGATCAACCGTTAAGCCCATCACAGATCGCTATCGAGTGAGTCACGAGGAACTTTCTTATGTCGTGGACTCGACATCCTCGCCGATCGCGACAATCCTGCCCTTTAACGCCTGGCCCGCCTACGTTGCAGGCCTTGTCGTCGGCGTGGTTCCTTTGATCGGAAGCGAGGCCGACGGCGTCGCGCTCTTCTTTGCGTCGATCCCCTTCAACTTTTACGGCTTAATCGCTGTTGCCTCGACCTTCCTATTTTCAATTGGGAAGCTGCCTTTCATGTTCGGTCGAATGAAGGCTGCCCAAGAGCGCGTACATGCAGGCGGTCCCCTCGACGCACCTGATTCCCAACCGATGCTGGTTGACACATCCGAACTCGACACGCTTCACGTCGAAGGGTATTCCCCCGCTCTCTCGGACTTCCTGATCCCGCTCGGAGTTTTGCTCGGGATCAACATTATTCCCGTCGCGCTCGGGTGGGGAGGGCGCGTCTCAGAAGCCTTCGTATTGGCCTTGCTCACGGCGATGGGGATCGCGGCATTCCGCGGCATGGCCCTAAAGGAAGTCGTCGGCGGATTCGTAGACGGCTGCAGTCGGATGACGATCGGCGCAATCGTACTCGGTTTAGCCGTCACGATTGGTGCGGTCGCCAAAGAACTGCAGACTGCGGACTACATCGTAAGCGTGGTCGCAGGCGGGCTCCCAATGCTTCTGCTCCCAGCTCTCCTCACGCTTCTCTGCATGGGAATTGCCTTTGCAACGGGTACGTCCTGGGGGACCTATGCGGTCGTAATGCCGATCGCGTTACCCCTCGCATGGAGTCTGGCACCGGACCCGACCTTCTTGAAGATTTGCTTCGGCGCCGTGATCGGCGGCGCAGCTTTCGGCGATCAATGCTCTCCCATTTCAGACACAACGATCCTCTCGAGTATGTTCACTGGCTGCGACTTGATGGATCACGTACGTACGCAACTACCGCTCGCGCTCGTCTCGGCAACGCTTGGCGTCGCCGCATCAACTTTAGCGGTCGTGCTATTCGTCGCTTGACGTGCGTCTCTCAGGCCAATCAGAGTGATCCGGATTTTTGAGACATAGGTGCTAGGCGGACGAAGACGGCCTCCTCTCTACGATCGCCAGATGATTCCCGTCGGGATCCGTAAAGAAGGCCATCCACTCTTCGGATCCGGGCGCGCCGAAATCGCCGGCCGAGTCAACGTGGATTAAGTGGGGCGGGGACGAGAAGGTGACACCCACAGAAGAGAGCCGCCTGTATTGTTCGTCGATGCTGTCTACTTCAAAGTAAAGGACCGAGCTTCCCGGTCTAGGGTCCGCGGCTTGCTCTAGAAGTAGTCGTGTTTCAGAAAGGGTGAAGAAGACCAAGCCAGGAGACTCGAATCGCTTTACCTCCTGAAGGTTCAATACCGTGGAGTAGAAATCAGCAGCGGCTTGAAGATCGGTAACGCCGAGTGCAATCTGATGAAGATGCTCATTCATAGGTTCTGCCTCAGAATAGATTCGCCTAAGGGGCAACAAAGGCCTCAGCTAGGTCCCTCAATGACCATTAAGCCAGGATGGAGGTTTGAGTAGAACTTCAAGCCGGTACATAGCTCGACCAACGCGATGCTTCCTGACGGAAAGAACCAGTCAAGGTTTCTCTTGCCTGGACGACACCCGCAACAGGGCGGCTCGAAGACGACTA
The DNA here is from genome assembly GCA_002390675.1 of Deltaproteobacteria bacterium UBA4427. GTDB lineage: Bacteria > Myxococcota_A > UBA9160 > UBA9160 > UBA4427 > UBA4427. The sequence continues at coordinate 3,319 of DGPZ01000069.1, read as the reverse complement.
GGAGCCGGGAGGGGCGACCAGGCACTCTCGGCGCAAGTACGTCACTCGGTGAATAAAACTCGCCACAACTGTGTAAAGAGCCCGCACAAGCACGCGGAATGGACGTATGTTTGTCGAGGGAAGAGAGCGACTCATTCTCTGTTCGATCCGGAATCAAAAGCTAAATCGAGTCTCGACCTCCTTCGCATCATGAGCGGTGGTGGTTAGGGCGAGGAATCTCCGGACGCGGCACTTCCTTCTTCCGGAGACGAACCGCCCCGCGGCGGTATCTCGAGCAGATTCTGGTAATGGCGTCCGGGAAAGGCTTGAGGCAAGCCTTTAAAGCTCCCTTAGCCTGTGAACGAGCTCCGACTTCGCAACACGCTGAGCATGAGGCCCCCGGTCCCGGCGAGAGCAAGGAGCAGCACAAAGCCCGTTAGCGCCGAAGTGGTTGGCACCGCGGGGGCTGGGGAGGGCGGCGATGTCGTGACCGTGTATGTCCCGTCGAAGGGCGGATCGATGCCGTGTGGGACGTCGTACTCATACTGGTAGATGATGCTGTATTCGGTGCCCGGTGTGAGCGTAAACGAAGCGGGACCGTCTCCGCTTGACTGCACCAACTCGACCGTGGGCGAAGTCGACGGGTTCTTCACCACCTCGAGCTCGCGGATCGTCTCGTAAGGTGCGAGCGCGGGCATGCTCGGGAGGTTGAGAACACCGAAGCAGCTGGGCGCGGGACCACCGGCCGGGAGGAGGTCGTTGTAGAAGTCGACCACGTGTGTGACTAATACCCTAGCCCGTGCCGGATTCCCGCTGATGAGTTGCGCGCCGACGGCGCTCGCCATTCCTTCGGCTCGAAAGATAAACTCGTCCGTCGGCGTGGTCCCGCTCGGCGTCCCGAACTCCAACTTCAGCTCCTGCACGAGTTCGACGCGATCCTTGGCCGCACCCATAAACGGAGTCATGACGAGCGGAGAGGGTGTTGTCGCGGTCGAGCCCGAGAACGTAGGGTTCACGACTAGGACGTTGAGGTTGGCCGATACCGCGTTGTCAAAACCGGCGGGTGGGGGTGACCCAGGCAGGAAAGAGCCTGAGGTCGCTGTTCTCGAGGCCGGCGGAGTGCCTAGCGGGTCATAGAAGCCCAGCTCGTAGGACGAAGAGAGCAGGACGCCGTTGTTCGCACAGTCATCCAGATAGGTGACTGCCGATGCTTGGGGCGCGGCGAGAAGCGCGGTCGCGAAAAGTAAGGCAGGGCATTTGCGAAGCAGTGGCGCGGACATGAGGTTTCTCTCCAAATGGGCTCCGACGGAAGTAAGGCGACTTCTTTGCCGGCCTCAAAACGACGGTTTCCTGGCGTGAGGCAGGCTCTTGCCGGGGCGGTGGCATAAGCCCATTCTGAATGAAAAAAGGCCCCTTGCATATAAAAAATTGTCCTCCGAGTGGGCTTTTATTCGAGCCCGATCGGATCCGCCTCTTCTCTTGGGGCAGTCCTGCCGGGGAGAACGGCTCTACGCTCACTTCGCCGTTATGCGGCGCTCTGCATTGCCGGCGTCGAGGGTTTTGCCCCTCGCGCTGACCCCGAGGCCGCGCTGAACGTCACGCCCCTCATAGGCTCAAGACCCACTGCGGAGTCCCGTCAGTATTTAACATAACGTCCTGGCTCGGACCTTGTGACAGAAGACAGCTTGAATGTCCTGTCCTCAAGATTGATCGCGACTAGCGTGAGATGCAGGACGGGCTACTTGGGGCCTAGTTGTCGAAATGCCTAACGTCGATTGCCCGTGCAAAGTCAACTGGTGTGAGGCCTACGGACTCGCGGAATGTGGCAAGGCCCTCACCCGATTCGAATTTTCCTTGCATCAGCCGTTCGCGCGTGCGGGCTGGTATCGCCCTCTTGAGTCGTTCTTCTGTGGGGGCGGGGATTTCTTCAGTCGTCGATTTCATTATTAAGTGGCATTTCCACCCTCTGTACGCATTTGCCGAGTTAGGCACTGGCGAATCACGAGCGCAAGCGGACCGCTGAACTTGGCCACGGAGATAAACGCGCGGGACGCCGTCATCGGGCCTCGAACCCTGGCGTCTCTGGTTCACTTGAGCGAACCCGCAAGCGCCGAACCCCGCGGAATCGCGGACACTTCTCGGTCTGAACGTCGGGGGAGGCCGAAAGTCTCCGCGCAGGCAGACCGAATGGCGGTGTGGGGAGTCGGGTGCGAACTCGTCTCCGGGGTCCGTTCCCTGATTCGCAGGGAAAATACAGGGAAATTCACGGGATTCGCGCCCGGCGGAGACCCGCGCTGCCGGAACTCCATAGTCGTTCCAGGCAGTTGGAATCGAATTCCCTGCGAACATGAACAGGGAATTATTTCGGGCGAACAGGGAACCCTCGGAGCGAAACAGGGAATCAAAACTCCCTGCTCCTGATGGCCGCGCGAATACGGTCAAAGGCGTACCGGTCGAGGCGATATCAGAAGCACACAGGGATTCGAAGCCTGCTACGAGGTCTAGGAAAAACAAGGGATTCGGGGATTCGGACCGGGATTAGGGCGGGATACGCGGGGATACGACGTATTGAGTGGGCACAGTCTCTTGAGAGTTTTCGAGGCTGGTGGCAGTTCGTCTAGAAGCATCCCGTCGGACGGAGCATGATTCAAAAAAATCTGCTGAGGCAGCTTCATGGATTCAGGTGTGATGTTTCGACGCCGTCTTGCTGGCCAACGTCACGCTGCGGAGTCTCGGCTTGATATCGTGCTGTTGCTGTCCGCAGTTATGCGGGATTCGTGGCTCGCGGAAGTATGCTCGAAATTTCGAGTAAGTGTTGCTTGGCCTAGCTGCCCTCTGCACGCTTCCGCTGGAGTTCGGCCAGCACGTCGGCGTGCTCGAGTTCGTTGAACGAGAAGCGGCTGAAAAGGATCATGCCAATCGTGTAGCCGATCGCCGGCAACCCGCCGCCAATGAGCAGGATCGTATTCTTCACGGTCTGGGTCTGGACTTCTGCCTCGCCGTCGTAGCCCGACCACTGTAGAAGCAGACCGCTCCCCCCGATCGCAAGACCGGCGCCGGCTTTGCGAATGAAGTTCCAGGCCGCCGTGTACGCCCCTTCCTTTCGCTCGCCCGTCTGTAGTTCGTCGAAATCGATGATGTCTGCTTTGATGCTGGGAACGACGACGCTGGCAATCCCAATCCCTCCGGCCAGGATCGTCACGAGGACTATCACGAGCACGGGGCCACCCTCGGCTCCCCAAATGATGCCTCCGTAGCCCGGGATCATGGCGGCCATGCCCCACATCCAGAGAGTCTTCTTACCGATTCGTTTCGAGAGATGGATCCAGATCGGAATGAA
>DGPZ01000020.1:47828-49991 GCA_002390675.1 Deltaproteobacteria bacterium UBA4427 | reverse complement strand
CCAGATCATCCACGCGGTCATCGAGGCCGTTGAGCGAAAGCTCTTCCCGGAAAACTACTAGCGCCTGCCCCGGACTGAGAGCGGCCGAGAGCGGCGGATCGCTACTGCCGAAGAACGCGCGAAGCTGCGGATCAGTGCAGCGGCCGCGAGGAGACTACGCCAAGCTCAGATGCACTCGCCCGTTGCCGAATGATTTTCCGTCGACGAATTGCGGCAGATCGCTCTCGCCAAGCATCCGCGTAGGCCGGCAGCAGGTCTCGCTCCCGCAAAACGACATGCCCGAGGCGTAAGACTTCCCAACCTGCGAGCCAGGGTAGATTTCGTACAAATTGGCTCAGCGTCTCGTTCTTCATCACCTGCAGATAGTGATTCTTGAACGAATGCCGCCGAATCATAACGGGAACACTCCGCCGACGATCCTTTCGCCATCCCCGCTTGTGGACTGCAACGGCAGTAGGCACATAAAGAATCTCGAAGCGGAGGCGGCGTGCGCGCCAGCAGAGGTCGGTGTCTTCGTGATAGGCGAAGAAGGTCTCATCAAAGAGCTCCCCCTCAATCGTCAATTCGTCGATGGCCGTCTCACGAATGAGCATCGCCGCGCCACTGGCTCCTTCGACTCGCTCTTGCGCGTTGAATTGCCCCTCGTCACGCTCCTCGCTTCCCCGATCTCGCGGGCGGCGATGGCGCGGAAAAACGATGCCGGCACTATCGATTAAATCGCGTCCGGGTCGGAGGAGCTTCCCCGTCGCGATGGCGACATTCGATTCAGCCGAGGCAGCACGTAAAAGGTTCTCAGAAAAGGTCGTATCCAAAAATACATCGGGATTAAGAACGAGGACGAAATCCGCGTGCCCACGGAGTTCGGCAACAACTCGGTTCGCGCCACCCGCATAACCCACATTCGTGCCGGGCAAGCATTCGACCGCGGGGTGCTTCGATGCAATCTCCAGAAACGCCGCTGCATCCACTCCCGTATCCCAAACAACAACGCGCTCGGGCGGCCAAGTCTGCAGCGCAATCGACGCCAGACACGCCTCAAGATCGGCGTAGCTCCCGTGATTCACGATGCCAGCGCTCCAAGTCGGATGCGGCTGTTTCATGCCAAGCTCGGTCAAAAACCGCCCGTACCTTCGGTGCTAGCCACGCTCGAAATAGCGCCCGTAATATTCTTCGATCTTGCTTTCGAGCCTTGCCTGGAGGGGCCGCAACATCAACGGGAGCGAAATCTCGATGGACACGTTCTCCTCGTCATAGCCGACTCGGGCCTTCGCCCCGCGCGCTTTACAAACGGCGTCATTGCCTTCCCAATTCCAGGTGCCCCCGATTTTGTCAGAGACACGGTCGGCGAGGCCTTCAATACGAGAACGCACATCGTCTAGGTCGCTATAGCCATGACGCCGCTGCATCTTAATTTCGGACATCCTGCCCTCCTGATTTCCGAGACTGCAGAGCCCAAGAACAATCGGCGCTCTCGCTGCATAGTAACGCCGACCAGCGCCTCACCCCATCCCGCCTTCTCACTCTCCTCCAACAATCCACTCGATCGGCAGGCGAAACGCCGAGAGGCCGGACGACAAGCGTCCGGCCTTCGGAAACTCACGTCGCGGGGTCGAGGAATTCCTTGAAGCCGTATCGCCTGCTAGGCCCGATATGAATCTGCTCCATCACGCCGATGCCCGTCTCGTCACCGCAGGTCGCCTTCATCACAGACTGGATATGCTGGTTGTCCATCTCCATGTTGTCGCATTCATCGATCGTCCAGGAGCTGCTCCCAACGGCGAGTTCGCCCTTCCACTTGCCGTGTCCCCATTCCGGGTGGGTATACCCAATGCCCTTCATCCGGTAGACAAGCAGACTCTCGAGCTCGATCTCAGTGATGTCACCATTCAGATGTTTCAAAGTGACCTGCGAAAGGCGAGCCCGGCGTGTGCCCGGATAGAACTCGTGAATCTTATGATCCACGCCCGCGAGCGTCTCCATGTTCGGATCCTCAACACCCGGAATTCCAGCGGGCGTGTCGTAAGTCGGCATGATCATGCCGTCCCAATGCCACGTAACTCCATGCTCGTTCTCGAACATGCCCGCATGCGTACAGCGGTCTTTCCAGTGAAGCGGGAACCAAAGGAAATTAATCGCCGGAAGCTCCGTCGGCGGTGCGCCGGG
>DGPZ01000020.1:0-47793 GCA_002390675.1 Deltaproteobacteria bacterium UBA4427 | reverse complement strand
GTGACGGTCTTTCCCTTGTAGCGAATCTCGCCCTGCCAGTTCCCGAACTGATTGAAGCGAGTCGCTTCCATATGTCGGGGCGCGCTGGTCGGCGTTCGCTTCGAGCGTTGCATCTCTTCCGCAAAGCTCGCCGTGCGTGGGATCCAGAGCAGATCGGCGGTGATCCCCGATTCATTGTCATCGAGGGTCACGCGAAGACTCATCATCGGTTCGATGATCTCTATCTTGAAGGGGCCGACCTCAATCTCACTTCGCTCATCCGGCGCCCGGCGCGAACCATGGAAGGAGTTCTGCTCGCCGTCATGCACGATCGAGAGGCCGCAATCCATAATGCCGAGGTTCGGATAAACGGCGGCTCCGATCCCGAAATAGAATTCGCCATCGTCTTGGTAGCCGTTGAACCAATAGCGGTCGTAGGCGTTGCGATCAGATGTGGCGACAACAGCCAGCGGTTCCGGCGTCTGGTGAATCGGATAATCGTCGAACTTTGTGAGCATGAGGACTCCTTGCTAGTGGGGCGAACCCATTCGGTTCGATCCCTAAAGATAAACAGTTGAAATGTTGACCGGTCGTGATCGCGAGGTTGAGGGTCAGCCCTTAACGGACTCAACCGCGCGGAAAAAAGTTTCAGCCTGACCGATCAGATTATCACCGGCTGGCGTATAAAGAATCTCTGTCGTTCCTGCAGCCGCCGTCTCCTCGGCGCGTTTCCGCACCTCTTCCGCCTCGCCAACCCAACCATGCCACGGAATCGCGTCGCCAAACGCCGCAATTGCCTTTCGGTCGGCAACATTGAGATGCGTGCAATGACTCTGATGGACTGCGAGATGACGTTCCTCGGCGGGGCGTTCACTTTCGATCTGCGCAATCCAATCCGCGCCGCCGGGAATCGCCGCAATGCGCTCCGGATTATTCTCCCACGTCACGTGATAGGCCCCGACCATCCACGCTCCTACGTCATCAATCACCCGTTGCGCAGAGGGGGATTCGCCGGGCGCAAGTACGGTCCCGTTCACCATATGCACAGCCCAATCGAAGGCTTCGGGCGGAGAGGAGACGCCCATCCAGCCATCTGCAAGTTCGCGCGTAACGGCGAGGCCCTTCGGTCCAAAGGCGGAAACTAGGATCGGAACATCGATGGGGCGCGCCTTCGCGAGTTCCGGGCGATGGATCATCTGACAGGGACGACCGTCGATCTCGACTACTTCCCCGGCCAAGAGGCCCCGCAATTGCTCGATCCAGGTGCGGGTCGTTTGCCAGGTCAGCGGCCCCTTTCCGAGAATATGACGCGCCGTATATCCTGTTCCGATTGCACAGGCGAGTCGGCCGGGTGCTAAGCGGTCGACCGTCGCAATTGCTGAGGCCGTCGTCATTACGTGTCGCAGGTTCGGAACGAGGACGGCCGTTCCCAGGCCGATGCGTTCGGTCGCCTCTCCGATCCGCGCTAGGTGAATCCAAATATCTTCGTAGATGGCCGCTGAGTCGTAGAGCCAGATCCGGTCGTAGCCGAGTTCTTCGGCTCGGCGCGCGAGATCAAGGCTCTGGGGCCCTGGCGGACAGCCGATCGAAATTTTCACCTGTAATCTCCCATGCGCGTGGATCGCGCCCCGTGCGAGCCCCAAAGACTACCGCTTTCGTCGCCCCTGCGGAGCGAGATTTTCGCGTCCCAAAGAGGCCGTTAGGAAGCAGGCCTGGTTCCCTGAGATAGACTCTCGCTATGCCTCGCACGCCCGCCTGGGAGAAGTGTACGAATCAAGAGTTGCTCGATTGGCGCATTTGCGACCTCGGGCTTGAACTCAAGGGCACGCCACTCGAAGCGCCTATCGGCCGGCTCTACAACGAACTCGCCGCGCGCAACCTGCGTGTGAAGCCTCATTGCTGGCTCTCCGAGGAATGGTTTTCTCCGGACGCGATTCCCGGAATCGCGATTCCCTTCTACCTCGCCCATCCGCGACTCAAGCGACTCGAGCGCTCCCAAATCCTCGAGGTCGAAGGCGGTACAAACGCCGAGTGCCTCCGGCTCCTGCGCCATGAATCAGGCCATGCCTTACAACACGCTTTCCGACTCCATAGACGCAAGAAGTGGCGTGAACTCTTCGGATCCTCGACCGAGCCCTATCCCGACTACTACCGCCCGAACCCCGGGAGCCGACGTTATGTTGTGCATCTCCCGCATTGGTATGCGCAGAGCCATCCCGACGAGGACTTCGCCGAGACCTTCGCCGTCTGGCTCACTCCCGGATCACGCTGGCGCCGAAAGTACATGGGCTGGCCGGCCCTCCAAAAGCTGCGTTATGTCGATCAACTGATGCACGAACTCGCAGGGCAATCTCCGCCCGTCCGCTCCCGCGCGAAGCCAGATCCGGTTCATCGCATCAAGACAACGCTCGGAGACCACTACCGGACGAAGCGAGAGCGATACCGCGTTCTCGCTTCTCGGGCGTATGACCAGGACCTGCTGCGCTTCTTCACACCCATCGAAGAGAGCACGAACCGCTCTCCCTCCGCCGCTGCATTCCTGAGAAGTCACCGCACAGAGATTCGCCGCATGGTCGCGCGCTCGACCGGCAAGCACGAACTTGCCCTAGATACCGTGCTAGGTGAGATGATTGCGCGATCGCGGGAGCTCAAGCTACGCGCCGTAGGTCGCCAACATACCCTCGTGATCGACTTTGCAATTCTTCTCGCTGCACGCAGTGCGGAATTCGTTTTCCGTGGAAGGGATTGGCACGCGCTATGAGCGAGAACTCCTCCAAGGGGCCCGACCAAACACAGCCCGCTCCGAAGAAAGCAGTCAAGAGCCCCGCCAAAAAAATAGCCGGGCCCACAGGCCTCGACCGGCGCAAGAAGACACATCGCAAGAAGCTTCGCGTACTCGTCCTCATGCATGAGGACCTCGTTCCCCCAGATGACATCTCGACGCTCTCTGAGAGTGAATTTCACAGGGTTAAGACCGAGAGCGACATCATCGAAGCGCTCAATCAACTCGGTCATGAAACACAGAAGCTAGGCGTCCGGGATGCTCTGAGTCCTATTCGTAAAACCGTCGAGGGATGGGAACCCGATATCGTATTCAACTTGCTCGACGAGTTTCAGGGAGAAGCGATCTACGACCAGCATGTCGTCGCTTTCCTGGAACTTCTGCGCGTACCTTACACGGGCAACAATCCACGCGGCCTAGTACTCGCTCGCGACAAGGCTTTGTCTAAAAAGGTGGCCATGTACCACCGCATCACGGTTCCGCGCTTCTTTACAGTGCGCAAAGGCCGCCGAGTTCGGCGACCGAAACGCTTGGACTTCCCGCTGATCGTGAAGTCACTCGTCGAAGAGGCTTCGATGGGGATCTCAAAGGCTTCGATTGTACGAGACGGCGATGCGCTTGAGGCTCGCGTGCAGTTCATGCACGAACGCATCGGGACCGATGCGATCGTCGAACAATTCATTCCTGGCCGAGAAATCTACGTTGGCGTGCTAGGCAACGACCGCCTCGTGGCTCTGCCGCCACGCGAACTGATCGTCGATGAACTCGAGCCGGGTGAAGACCTCATCGCAACGGAAAGCCTAAAGCACAACGTCCACTACCAGAAGAAGCACGGCGTTCGGATTCAGGGCGCCATGAAGCTGCCCGATGGGGTGGCTAAGGATCTCGAGCGCGTGAGCAAGCGCATCTACCGGATGCTCTCCCTCGAAGGCTATGCACGCATTGACTACCGACTCTCCGAAGACGGCCGCCTCTACTTTCTGGAAGCGAACCCAAACCCCGAGCTCGCAAACTTCGAAGAACTCGCTTCGGCCGCTGAAAAAGCCGGTATTTCCTACCCCGACCTCATTCAGCGCGTCCTCAACTTGGGCCTACGGCGCTGAGCCTCCGCGCCGACACAGCCTATCGGCATAGAAGTACGGCGGTAGGCTCTAGGCCCACTCGGCGTGAGTCAGCCTACCTAGGACGCCGCGTTGGAAGGCCATCAATGCTCTCGGCATTGCGCTCCGTCCAGTATTTGCGAACACCCTCTTCGCCGCGCTTCTCCGCCCATTTCGTGAGTGCTGTGCGATCTTCGCGGTAGTCCATGAGCGGAACCTGGTAGCCACAGCTCGTCTGAACCCGGTCGACGTCGATCTCGAAATATTGCCTCGAACCGACGGTTGCAGGAATTAGCTTCTCACATTCGGACCAAGCCGGGTCATCACGATGAATCGCCGTCGCCGAGCCGTACGCTCGCAGGATCAAAGGTGGCCCCTCAAAAGCGCACCACATCATCGTGATCCGGTTCACTTCTAGGAGATGCGCCGCGGTCTCGTTCCCGCTCCCTGTCAGGTTCTGCCAAAGCAGCCGGTTCGGACCGAGCACAGCGACACTCGGACCGCCCTTGGGCGAAAGGTTCACCGATCCTTCTTGCGCCGCGGTCGCGACAAAGAAAATCGGTTGAGCGGCGATGAATCGCTGGTGTTCATCCGTAAACGACGGAAAGAGTTCGGACATATGAATGGCCTCCCGGCGCGCGCGACGCGCCCCTAGCGGATCCGCTGCCCGGGCTTCGCGCCCGAATCCGGCGAGAGAATATAGATGTCCGAGTCACCAGGACCGGCAGCAAGCACCATCCCCTCAGAGAGCCCGAATTTCATTTTACGAGGCGCGAGATTCGCGACCATGACCGTCATACGACCGACGAGATCCTCCGGCTTGTATGCCTTCTTAATCCCAGCAAAGACTGTTCGGGTTTCGCCGCCGCCCAGCGAAAGCGTCAACTCCAGGAGTTTATTTGCCTTCGGAACGGACTTCGCTTCGACAATCTCTACCACGCGCAGATCGACCTTCACGAAATCATCGATTGTGATCTCAGCCTCAAGCGGTTCGCCATCAAAGGCTTCGTCTGTCGAACCCGTGGCGGCTGCCGCTTCGGCTTCAGATGCCTCCCACCCGGCTCGACTCGCATCTAGCATTGCTTGGACCTTTTCGGGGTCAACCCGCTCCATGAGGTGCTTGAACTTCGCGACCTCCCCGCCTTCTACGGGCGAAGACGCATCCTCCCAGCGAGTCTCGCCTTCGAGGCCTAATAAGCGCGACGACTCCTCTGCGAAACGCGGCAGAACGGGTGCTAGGTAGACCGTGATCTGCCGGAAGAGATTGAGGGCGATCGCACAAACTTCGCGCAGCTCCTCTTGCTTCGACTCGTCTTTCTTAAGCGTCCAGGGCGCACGCGCTTCAACAAACTCATTCGCGCGGTCCGCCAAAGCCATGATCAGCCTCATGGCCTTGTTCGAATCCCGTGCTTCGTACGCCTCCGCAATTTCGTCACTCAATGCCGCGCCCGCGGCAAAGAGTCCGTCATCCTTCGCGTTCGGATACGCAGGCAGACCTTCGCCCTTAACAAACCGGGCGGTGCGACTCGCTAGGTTCACAACCTTACCTACGAGGTCCGAATTGACCTTCGCAACAAACTCGTCGAGGTTCATGTCGATGTCATCAACCTTCGCCGACAACTTGCTCGCGTAGTAGTAGCGGAGGAATTCCGGCGAGAGGTGATCGAGATAGGTTCGTGCCAACACGGCCGTGCCCGTTCGCTTCGACATCTTCTCGCCATTTACAGTCAAGAACCCGTGAACGTGCACGGTCTTCGGCAACTGGAATCCAGCCGTCTTCAGCATGGCGGGCCAGAAGAGCGTGTGGAAGTAGGCGATATCCTTGCCGATGAAGTGGTGAATCTCGCAATCGGGATTGCGCCACCATCGATCGAGGGATTCGCCGGTCTCGTCACACCATTCCTTCGTTGCTGCGATGTAACCGATCGGCGCATCGAGCCATACGTAGAAATAATTGCCCGGCGCGTCGGGAATTTCGATCCCGAAATACGGTGCGGGTCGCGAGATATCCCAATCACGAAGCGCGTCCGCGAGAAAGGTCCCCTTCAGCCAGTTCGCCGTCTCGGGCGGCATTCGGCCAGGCGCCTGAGTCCACTCGTCGAGGAACTCGTGGAAGGGTTCGAGCTCCACGAATAAATGGCGATGACTCCGCTCTTCCGGCGGCGCACCACTGATCGCGCTCTTCGGGTCGATCAGCTCCGTGGGTTCGTAGGTCGCACCGCAATTCGCACAGCTGTCGCCGTACTGATCCGGCGACTCGCATTTAGGACAGCCGCCTATGATGAATCGATCCGCGAGAAAGATCCCAGCCTCCGGATCAAAGAACTGCGTCACATCGCGTTCCGCAACGCAGCCCTGCTCACGGAGCGCCGACCAGAACTCGCCCACCAAAGCCTCATTCGCGGGCGTATGAGTGCTGCTGAAATTGTCGTGGACCACGTCAAAAGCGTTGAGGTCGGCAATATGCGCCGCCTTCATTTCGTCCAGGAGCGCTTCCGGCTCGCGGCCCTCGCGCTGGGCACGCAGCATCGTCGCCGTGCCGTGGGTGTCGTCGCCGCAGAAATAGCGGACCTCGTGGCCCCGCAATCGCTGAAACCGCAACCAGAAATCCGTCTGCAGCGCTTCGACCATGTAGCCGAGGTGAATACCGGCATTCACGTAAGGGAGCGCACTCGTCACCAGGATCTGACGTCGATCCAATCTTCCATCCTCCGCGATGGGCAAAGGCCATCGCTCACTCAAATTTCGCATGCGGGGGGCGCCGATCCGGTTCGGACCCGACGAGCTTCTGAGGATAGGCGATCGTGGCGATTCGCCTGCCCCCTCCTCGACACTAGAGTGACCGAGGCGATTACGACCCATCCGAATCTTAGCTGCAGCTAACCCCGAGTCGGGTCAACTCCGGCGCTTTCCGTCCTCAGATTTCGAAATCCCACTAGATTCCCGCCCGCGGGCGGATAGAATTACGCACTTACGAATTCGCCTTGGGGGAGCGACCGGATCGGTCGCGAGTGCCGTGATATAATTGCGGCCACAGGCCTTAGTCATCACCCTAGGTCGCCATTAGCCTTGATTGGAAGGGATAAACCCATGGAACTCTTTACGACCGGAGCCGGCCTCGAAGTCCTGATGCGCTGGTTGCACGTCTTCGCCGGTGTCATTTGGATCGGCGTCCTTTACTACTTCAACTTCATTCAGACTCCGTTCTTCGGCACTGAAGTCGGTGGCCCCGCGAAGGGCCCGATGACTCGTGGCCTCGTCCCGAACGCCCTTTGGTGGTTCCGCTGGGGAGCAATGTTCACGTTCCTTTCCGGTTGGACCATCGTCGGCTACCGCGCCATGAGCCTCGGCATTCCGATGACCGACGGCTACATGACTAAGATCATGACCGGCGGCCTAATGGGCACGTTCATGTTTGCCAACGTCTGGTTCGTGATCTGGCCCGCACAGCAGGTTGTGATCGCCAACGCCGAGCAGGTTGCGGCCGGTGGTGACCCGATCCCGGAAGCGGCAGCTCGCGGCGGCAAGGCCGGCATGGCCTCCCGAACGAACACGCTCTTCTCGATCCCGATGCTCTTCTTCATGATCTCAGCAGCTAACCTGCCGGGCTTCTTGTCGGGCACCAACGACATGATGTACTGGCTCGTCGCCGGTGGCGTGATCGTTGCCGTCGAGATCAACGGTCTCATCGGTCCCGGCGCTGCCACGCAGAAGCCGCTTACGTCCGTCTCCGGCACGATCCACGGTGGCCTCGCCCTGTGGCTGGTGCTCTACCTGATCGGCGCGCTGCTTAACAGCTAGCGCCTCCTCAGGCTTAGACGTCGCGTTCAGAACGTGAGACGGCCCGCTCAGCTTCAAGCTGGGCGGGCCGTTTTTTTGTGTCGGCGTCGAACAGGAGCGCAAAGTACATCCGGGTCGCGGTCCCTGCGGAAGCCGCTACCGGCACTTATTAGTTCAGCCGCCTCGAGTCCAAAGGCGCTCGACTACAAGCTGTTGAGGTAGGCCGCGAGTTCCGGCAAGCGTTCCTCAAGATGGGGCAGCGGCACCATCAAGCGACTCGGCCGCTTCGGCGTATACCCTTCCGGATATTCGCTGTGCAGAATGCGTGCCGTAAGCAGTTCGAGGGACGATCCGGCAACCGCTGGACCGAGTGCACCGTCCTGGGTCGGGTCAACGGAGTGACACGCAATGCAATTCGCGTTGTAGGCCCCGCGACCGGCTTTGACTAGCTCTACGGGCGTGCGGGTATCGATGGCTGGCTCGGCAGGCATTTCAGGCACGCCGGGCGGCGGCACGGGAGCGGACGGAGCCGGCTTCGTCATAGAGGACTTGGACGATATCGGCGGCGACGTCTCTCCCGAATCATCAGAGCAACCGACCACGAAGAGCAGTCCGAGGCATCCAATTGCAACCACCGTCCATCCGAAGGAATATTCTCGTCGCATCTGAGCCGTTCCTTGTTCCTTTTCCAAGCTCTTCTCCTCGCCCTCGTTTCGATCCTTTTGGAGTCTATCCGCGCTCCTATGTCGCGCCAATCTCCGAGGCATGAATCTGCACCATCCGAAACCAAGATCCGATTCTCAACGTAGAATTCGTGGAACGGACCGCCCCCGCTCGCCGGTTTAATGGAGAAATAGTCCTCATGCCCTGCACCTCTCGTCCCCCTCGACTCCGCGCTGTCCTGGGTATCGCTTTGGGCGTCCTCTTTTCCGTCGGCCTCACACTCGTCGCCCCAACGAGTTCCGCCCAGGACACGCCGGCAAAATCAGAGACACGCGCGAACCCCCTAAAAAAGTCCCCCTTCGACCGAGCGCTTTACGCAAGTCTTCTCGAGGCACACACCAAATCTGTGGCGGACGTCGTCGGGACCCGCGTCGACTACCGAGCGCTTGGCCGCTCCGAGGACTGGAAACGCCTGGTCGCGCAAATTCGCAGCGCGCGTCCCGGTACGCTCGACCGAGAAGGCAAGCTCGCCTTCTGGATTAACGCCTACAACATCCTCACGATCGATCTCGTTCTCCAGCACTATCCCCTAGACAGCATCCGAGACATCGGCTCGTTTTTCTCCCCGGTCTGGAATGTCGAAGTCGCGACGATCGAGGGGCGCACGCTCTCATTAGGCGAGATCGAACACGAAATTCTGCGAAAGATGGGGGAACCCCGGATCCATGCAGCGATCGTTTGCGCTTCAACATCCTGTCCGCCGCTCGCCCGAACACCATTCACGACCGAACGATTGGGGGCCGACCTAGACGCTGCTATGAGGCAATGGCTCTCTAGTCCCCGAAAGGGAGTCTCAATCGACCGCACGCGGAATCAGGTCAGCGTCTCCGCCATCTTCGATTGGTTCGAGGAAGACTTCGAGACCGGCGGGGGCGTCCTCTCGACGATCGCCCGCTACGTCCCCGCGACGGATGCCGCGTGGCTGCAAAACGAAGGCAGGCAAGCGCGAATCAAATTCCTCAACTACGACTGGACGCTTAACGATTTCAGTCGTTAGAAGAGCCCCCTCGCGCGACAAGCCGCTTTTCCGTCGCTTCGGGACAATCTGTCGTAAGCTCGCGCATCACGAGAACGTAATCACCGACCGCGCAACCTCGCCCGTTCGTAGCGCCGCGAAGCCGTCATTAACCTCATCAAGGGTCAGCGTGCGCGAAACTAATTCATCAAGTTTAAGCCGCCCCTGCAAGTAAAGGTTCGCGTACATCGGCATGTCGATTCGGAATCGATTCGATCCCATCACCGACCCCTGAATCTTCCGTTCCGCCAAAAGCGCGACTCCTTGCAGCTCGATTGATACCCCGATCGGAATCATTCCGATCACCGTAGCCGTACCGCCCGCGGCAAGCATGTTGAAGCATTGCTCGGCCGTCTGCTTAAGGCCCACTGCTTCGATCGAGTGATCGACTCCGCCGCCGGTCATCTCGAGGATCTCGCCAACCACATCCACATCACTCGCATCGACCGTGTCGGTTGCGCCAAAAACCTGTGCAAGTTCGAGTTTATCCTTCCGCATATCCACCGCGATCACGCGCTCAGCACCTGCTATGCGGGCACCCTGAATCGCATTCAAGCCGATCCCGCCGCAGCCAACGATCGCCACCGTATCTCCGGGGCCGACCTTTGCCGTATTCTGTACGGCCCCAACACCCGTCGTGACCGCGCATCCAAGTAACGCTGCGCGATCCAGAGGCACTTCAGGCGAAACCTTCACGACCGCCTTCTCATGGACCAACATTTGCTCTGCATAACAAGAAAGCTCCGTCAGCTGATGCACGACTTCGCCTTTTCGCGTTAACCGAGGCCCGTCTTCGGGCGTACGGATGAGTCCTTCGTGTGCACAGAGATGCGGCTTCCCGCGAAAGCAGTTGCGGCAGTTGCCACAGGACATGGAGACGCAGGTAATTACATGGTCGCCGGGCCTCACGTAGGTCACCTCGGATCCCACCGCCTCGACAACACCCGCCCCTTCGTGACCTAAAACAGTCGGACAAGCGCAGGGATATTTGCCTTCTTGAAAGTGCATGTCGCTATGGCAGACACCCGCAGCGGCTGTCGTGATGAGGACTTCGTTGGCACGGGGCTTATCGACGCTGATATCGAGGATTTCTAGGGGCTGATTTACGGCGGTCAGTGTGGCGGCGCGCATTAATGGTCTCCTTGGTGGACGGTCAAGTCTATAAAAAACTAGCGCTCCGCACCGCGCCGAATCCGTTACGATCATTTAACCAACGAGGCGCTCATTCCTGGCGCACGAATCACATTTTTGGAGATCCGAACATGGCCAGTGCCGAACTCAAGACCGTCATCGACATGCTGCGCGCCGCGCCCATGATGGCTGGCAATGACCCCCTCGAGCTACGCGCCGGCATGGCCGCTGCGACTGCGCTCGCCCCCCCTCCTACGAACGCCACGGTTACACTCGTCGATGCTGGCGGTGCGCCTGCCGAGTGGACCGATGCCGACGGCGTGAGCGACGATGCCGCGATCGTTTATTTGCACGGCGGCGGATATATTATGGGCAACCTCGATTCCCATCGTCGTCTTGTCGCCAACCTCTCTGAAGCCTCCGGGATTCGCGCACTCTCCGTTGACTATGGATTGGCGCCTGAGAACGTTTTTCCGAAAGCAGTCGAAGATGCGGTCAACGCGGTTCAATACGTTCACGCGCAAGGGATCGCCCCCGAGCGTGTGATCATAGCCGGCGACTCCGCAGGCGGGGGGCTCACCGCAGCAACGCTCCTAGCGTTGCGCGACCGCGGAATTGGTCAGGCGGCGGCCGGCGTACTCATCTCGCCCTGGCTCGACCTAACACAATCTGGCGAAACCATGGACAGCCTCGCTGACGCGGACCCGATGGTTTCGCGGCAACTGCTCAACCTTTGCACCGACGCATACCTCGCCGGGCAGAATCCGCAGACACCACTTGCATCGCCGCTCTTCGCCGATCTCGCGGGACTCCCGCCGCTTCTCATTCACGTCGGAACGGCGGAAACCTTGCTCGACGATGCACGACGATTCAACGAGGCAGCTCGAAAGGCCGGCGTAACGACGACCCTCGAAGAGTGGGACGACATGATTCACGTCTGGCACACCTTCGCAGGCATGCTTCCGGAGGCACAAACGGCCATCGACCGGGTTGGCTCTTTTATTAAAGAGCAACTGTCTTAAGTTCAAACATCTGATCCCATCACATAAGGGCCGATCATCGCCCCTAACGCCATCATGCATGAGGTTGCCCGCACTATGTCCGTCGAGACGAAGATCACGTTCTGCAGAATTTGTGAAGCCACCTGCGGCCTTGAGGTCGACGTCGATACCGACGCCAATCGCGTCGTGGATATTCGACCCGACAAAGAGCATGTCGTCAGCAAAGGCTACGCCTGCGTCAAAGGCACGCGCTGGGCGGCCACTCAGCACAGCCCTGACCGCGTGCTTCATCCGATGAAGCGTATTGGGAAAGAATGGCATGAGATCTCTTGGGATCAGGCCATCAAAGAAATCGCGGCCAAAATCGCAACCCAGATCGAAAAGCACGGCCCGAGCACCCTCGCCCACTTCGTCGGCAGCGCCGGCGGAGCGATTCTCATGTCGCCGATGTTTCGAGTCGCACTCTACGAGGCGCTTGGAACACGGCGCATGTATGGGACGGGTACCTGCGACACGATGAACAAGTTTCGAGTGAACGGCGAGATGTACGGCGCGCCCATGCGGCTCATGTATCCCGACGTCGACCGAACTTCATTCATGATGGTCATTGGCGGGAATCCCGCGGTCTCGGGCAACACGCTCTACCACCTTCCAAGGTCCCAGGAACGATTCGCAGACGTCAAGAAACGCGGCGGCCGAGTCGTGTTCTTGAATCCACGTAAAATCGAGACGGCGAGCTCGGGCGAACACATATTCATTCGGCCGGACACGGACGTATTCTTTCTCGCAGCTTTTGCGAACGAGCTGATTCGCGGCGGCCATGTCGATCGGAACCGCATAGAGCGGCACATGGTTGGATTCGACGTACTGGCGGAGAAAGTCGCAGCCTGGACGCCAGAGCGACAAGCCGAGGTCACGGGCGTTCCTGCCGAGATTCTTCGAGACTTGGTATCGGCTCACGCGGCGGCGAGCGAGCGCTCCACGCCTAACGACACAGGTGCCGCCCTATATATGGCGACTGGCGTCAATCAGGGACGCTCCGGGTCGACCTGCTTCTGGCTCCTCGAATCGATCAACGCGATTAGCGGGAACCTTGACCGACGCGGCGGCACGCTACTCGGCAGCGGCCTCATCGATATGGGCGAAGCCATGGGCGAGCTTGGGCTTACTTACGATCGCGAAGACGGACTCCCGACGGTCTCTGGAATTCAGCCTTCGGGCATGCTCGCGGACGACATTTTGAACGACGCGCCCGGTCGAGTGACCGCCATGATTGTCGAAGCAAGCAACCCCTTACTCGCATGTAGCAACCCCAACGGCCGCTTAGACGAAGCCTTCGAGTCGCTCGAACTCCTCGTTTCCATCGATCTCTTTCGCAACGAAGTCGGATCGATCGCACACTACGTGCTGCCGGCTGAAACCTGGATGGAACGCCCCGAGATGCCGTACGCGCTCCAGAGCTTCGCAGGAGCCAGCGCAACGCCTTACATCATCTATGCCGACCCCGTGCTCGAAGCCCCTGCCGATGTCCGTCCCGAGTGGTGGATGTATGTCCGTCTCGCGGATGCGCTCGGAGTCACGCTCTTCGGGAAGAAGAGCCTCTCCATGCTTGCCAAAATCTATGCGCGCGTCGCCTTCACACGCCTCGGTCGTTTCCTACCCGGCCCTGAAAAGCTCCTCGACGGGATGCTCAAGAACGCGGGCATGCCGGGGATTAAGACGATGAGTCGGGATCATCCCCACGGCTTGCTACTTCCGGAGAATGAGGGGAACAACTTTCTTGGTACCGATCGCGTGCTTACTAAAGACAAGAAAGTCAATCTTGCTCCCGCGCCCGTGGTTGCTGCATTTGACGAGACCGCAGAGGACTTTTTCTCAGAAGAAATCGAGCAGCGCGAGCGCATCAAGCTGATTGGCATTCGCCAGATCAAACGCATGAACACGGCCTCCTCGAATAGCGAGGCACTTGTACGTGAAAAGACGAACTACGCCTATATCAGTTCAGAAGATGCCGAGCGTATCGGGCTCACAAACGGGCAGTTGGCCGACGTTCGCTCCGAGCACGGTGAGATCCGCATCCCCGTACGCATCACCAACGAAATGATGCCGCGCACGGTCGCGATCCCGCAGTGCTGGGGGCATTCAAAAGCGGACGGCCTCAGCCACGCAGCACAACACCCCGGCGTGAATTCGAATCTATTGGCCGGCGATGGCCTTCAGAACGTCGAACCCCTCTCTGGAATGTCCCACCTGTCCGGCATCCTGATCGATATCCGGCCAGCCGTATAAAACACGTCGCACGCGTCACCCACGTTCCCCCACGACGGGATTTTCTCTTATGGCGTTAGGCCCTCTTCAACGATTTCTCCAGATCTCACAGCTTTCTTGCTCTGCGAGTGCCTTAGCAATCGCCCTGTGCTGGGCCGGCGCCTCGAGCGCCACTGAAATCAATTCGGTCTGCGCCGACTTCACGCCAGAACGGCGCGCGCTCTTCGGTGACTTGCACGTTCACACTTCGCTCTCCTCGGACGCGTTCGTGTTTGCGACTCGTACGCGACCCGATGACGCATATCGCTTCGCAAGCGGTGCGGGCGCCGCAAGAATGGATGTGATTACGAAGAGCGGCATCACTAGAGCAGAAGCCGAAATCCCGCGGCCTCTCGACTTCGCCGCAGTGACGGACCATGCGGAGATGATCGGCGCGCCGGTCGTCTGCACCACCCCTGGCAACCCCGGCTACGACAGCGAAATCTGCTCGCGCTTCCGAGCCCCGTGGAAGGCCATGGGCACACTCGCTGAAGGCGTCGCAACGATCGTCAAGATGCTAGGAGACCTCGACAGCGATGCCGTTTGTGGAGAAGGCGGCGCAAACGGTTCACGCTGCACCCAAGGTATGGCAACCGCATGGGACGAAATTCAGGACTCGGCGGCACGCTTCGATGCCCCGTGCCGCTTCTCGACCTTTGTCGCTTACGAATATTCGGCGAATCCGGAACTCTCGAAGACTCATCGCAACGTGATCTTCAAAAACGCCAAAGTCCCCGCCCTTCCGGTTTCCTCACGCACGACGCCGGAAGCACTAGGTCTCTGGCGAAGCCTCGCGAACGAATGCATTAATGCGGGAACCGGGTGCGACGCGATCACAATCCCGCACAATCCCAACCTCAGCAATGGGCGAATTTTTTCCGTCGAGCCCTTTCTCGACGACGACCCGTCAACCGAAAACGAAGCGGATCTAGAGCGGCGCGAGCACGCACAACTGCGCCACGACCTCGAGCCCCTCGTCGAAATGTTTCAAATCAAGGGCGACTCCGAATGCCGCGGGGACCTAGCAGGCATCCTGGGCGACACCGACGAGTTCTGCGGATTCGAAAAATACCGCACCCCACTCACAATCTCCCCCGAAGACTGTGGTGATGGCGTCGGCGGCGGAGCACTGATGGGCCGAGGTTGTTTCACGCGTCGTGACTTCGCGCGTTATGCGGTCGCGCGCGGCATATTTGAGCAGGAACGACTCGGCGTGAACCCCTTCAAAGTCGGGTTCATAGGCTCGACGGATATCCACGAAGGCCTACCTGGCGACACGGACGAATGGATTCGCGACGGCGTACAGCGCCCCCAGAGATTGAATTCCTTCGGGAGAGATAATCCCGGCGGGCTGGCGGGTGTCTGGGCAGAAGAGAACACACGGGATTCTGTGTTCGACGCGATGAAGCGACGAGAAACTTTCGCAACCAGTGGTCCTCGCATTAGGCTTCGACTCTTCGGCGGCTGGGACTTGCCCAAGGATCTCTGCACCCGCCCCGACATGGCGAAGCGGGCTTACGCTAGCGGCGTGCCCATGGGCGGAGATTTGCCGGCCATAACAAGAGCCGGCAAGAATGGCTCACCCACCTTCTACGCTTCGGCCCTCGCAGACCCAGGGGTCGAGCATCATCCAGGCGGCCTCCTCCAAAGATTGCAGATCATCAAGGTCACGTCGGATGCGCAAGGCAATGCAATCCAACGCGTGGTTGATATTGCCGGCGGCGACAACGACGCCCGCGTGGAAGCGACGACTTGCGAACCTGTGGGCGCCGGGGCCGCTTCATTGTGCTCTGGATGGACGGACCCCAATTTCGACCCGAACACACCGGCCGCTTACTACGCACGCGTCATCGAAAACCCCAGCTGCCGCGCCGCGGCCCGCGTCTGCGGACGCCTAGAAGCCAACGACCGACCAGAGGCCTGCGACGACCCCAAACTCACGCGAATCGCGCAAGAACGAGCGTGGTCTTCGCCGATCTGGTTCACGCCGTAGCGCGATCGTCCTCAGAAAAATCAGCTGCCCACTTGTCGCCTCGATGTGTATCGTTGCGGTTCTGCGCGGGTCATCCCGCATCCATCGGAGGCAAGTAGATGCAAGGTCAGGCGGTTGTCGTCGGAGTCGGCGAATCCGAGTACTACAAACGCGGGGGATCCCCGGAAACCGAATTCCAGTTGGCGATCAAAGCTATTACTCGCGCCGCTGAAGACGCCGGCCTCGAACTTTCAGAGATCGACGGATTGATCTCATATATGGACAATCGAAACGACCCGCTGCGTATGTCGGCAGCGCTCGGCATGAAAGACCTGCGATGGTCGGCCACGCCTTGGGCCGGCGGCGGTAACAACTCCTCTGCAACGGTGCAGCTCGCAGATGCTGCAGTGTCCGCCGGACACGCCAACTATGTCGTCGGATTTCGTGCGCTTGCGCAGGGCCAGTTTTATCGACTGGGCTCTTCCTTCGGCGGCATGCAGGCAGCGGAGGGCGAGTACGGATGGCGCCACACTTACGGCCTCATCTCGCCGGCGCAGGAATGCGCGCTTCAGACGAAGCGATTCATGCATGACCATGGCGTCTCACAGGAAGCACTTTGTGACATTTCGCTTGCATGTTATGCCAATGCGCAGCGAAACCCTCGCGCCGTGCGCTACGGCAGTCCGCTCACCCGTGAGGACTACCACTCATCGCGCATGATCGTGGACCCCTTTCACCTCTTCGATTGCTGCCCTGAAAACGATGGGGCCGCAGCAATCATCGTCACGACGCCCGAGCGAGCGAAGGATCTCAAGGGCAAGCCCGTGCCGATTATCGCGACCTCCCAGGGCCTTGGACCAAATATCGGGATTTCGTCGTTTCAGGAAAAATGGTTCCCGGGCATGTTCTACGGGAACGTCGGCGAAACCTTGTGGCAGCGTGCGGGGATCAAGCCGAGCGATGTCGACGTGCTCCAGCTCTATGAAAACTTCACGGGACCTGTCGTGATGGCCTTGTGTGAGCTCGGCTACTGCGAGCCCGAGGAAGTCGAGGAGTTCGTTTCGAACGGAGCCCTCGAAGGGCCGGATGCCAAGCTGCCATTCAACACGAGCGGCGGCAATATCGGCGAGGCCTATATCCATGGCTTCGAAATGATAAACGAAGCTGTGCGACAGATTCGCGGCGACTCGACCTGCCAGGCAAGCGACGTAGAGCTGTCCCTTGCGGTCGGCGGACCCGGCTATTCCCCAGGCAGCGCCGTCCTCTTCGGACAGCCGTGATCCTTTCTACTCATGAAACCCATCCGGGCGAGCGCCTAGCGCGACTATAGCCTGGCCCCCATAGGAGACGACATGTCCCGATACCTCGGTGATGACTTCCTTCTTCCGGTCATCGATCAACATAACAAAGAGTGGTTTACCTCCGGTGAAATTCGCGTCCAGTTTTGCAAGACCTGTGACGCCGCCCAGTTCCCGCCCGAGGACGTCTGCATTCAATGCCTAAGCTACGACCAGGAGTTCCGAACAGTTTCCGGCGAAGGTACTGTCGAAAGTGCAGTCGAGGTGAACTTCCCAGTCCATCCGCTGCTCGCAGATAAGGTCCCGTACAACGTGGCGGTGATCTCACTCGACGGCGCGCCGGGTTGTAATGCGATCGGCAACGTCGTGAACAAGGGCCCAGCAGAGGTCGAAATCGGCCAGCGGGTTCGCGCGATTTTCGAAGAGGCCACAGACCCGACGACCGGGGACAAGCTTCTGATCCCCAACTGGGAAGCGATCTAGCCAGGCACCTGCCAGGCCGCCGTTTCCGAGCGGCTCCCAGAGTGACGCCCGAAGCTTTCTACGTCATTTCCCGATCAAGACCAAGACCATTACCCAGGAGCACCTCCCATGCAGGATTTCCGAGACAAGATTGCTGTCATCACCGGCGGCGCCAGCGGCATCGGCCTCGGCATCGCGCGAGCGATCGCGAGTGAAGGCGGCCATGTCGTCGTTGCAGATATCGACGAAACCGCGGCGAAGGCCGCAGCGGATGACCTCACCAGTCGCGGTGTGCGAAGTCTGGCAGTGCGGTGCGATGTTCGAGATGACGCTTCCGTAGACGCGGTTTTTGACGCCGCGAAAGTGGAGTTCGGCGGGATCGATCTGCTCTTTAACAATGCCGGCGTCTACCTCGGCGGAGAAATGAAGGACTGCACCCTCGATGACTGGCGATTCGTACTCGACGTCAATCTCGATGGTGTCTTCCGGGTCGGCCAGCGAGCGGCCGCATTTTTACGTGCGCAGAATGAACGTGAAGCCGGGCGCGGTGGTTATATCGTGAACACTGCGTCGATCGGCGGATTCATGTCCCACGGCGGCGGACTCGCCTACGCGGTCAGCAAATACGGCGTCGTCGCGTACAGCGAAGCCATGCGAGTCGATCTCGAGCCTGACGGAATTGGAGTATCCACACTCTGCCCCGGGCCGATTGATACGAACCTGCCCGCCTCAGACCGATTGCGCAATTCCGGAGAAACGACCGGAGGCATGTCTGAAGCCCTCTCGCCCTTCATCCGCGGCGGCATGGCCCCTGACGATATCGGCCCGATTGTGCTCAGCGGCATCCGCCGCAACCTGCCATACATCTTCACCCACGACGATATGCGCGAGCTCTTTAAGGCGCGATTCGACAGCGTTCTCGATTGCATAGACCGGATTGGGGAGCCCGCCTAGCAAGTGAGTAAGCCAGGCCACGCGCCCCTTTCTAATCCTGCCCCAGCAACCCTGCCGTCACAAGGCTATGCCCGCTACGTGCTCGCCATCATGGTGATCATGTACACCTGCAACTACCTGGACCGTTACGTTCTCGCAGTCCTGGTCGGCGACATCAAGGAAGATCTACAGCTCAGCGACGCCGCGATCGGCTTCATGCTAGGTCCGGCCTTCGCGATCTTCTATACAGGGATGGGCGTCCCTATCGCTCGCTGGGCTGATACCGGATCGCGGCGCAATATCATTGCCATAGGCATGACCGTTTGGAGTGGCTTTACAGCGCTCTCAGGACTCGCAGCCTCAAGTGCTCAGTTAGTTGTGGCTCGCATCGGCGTAGGTGTAGGGGAAGCGGCGGGTGCCGCGCCTGCCCATTCTTTGCTCTCGGACTATTTCGGCCCGCATCAGCGCGCGACCGCCCTCGCCTTCTTTCAAACAGGCGTCTACTTTGGAAGTATGCTTGGCCTAGTCCTAGGCGGCATGCTTTCCGAGTCGATCGGTTGGCGGATGACCTTCCTTGCCGTCGGCCTTCCGGGCCTTTTGATCGCCCTCGTGGTTCGCTTCACGGTTCGCGAGCCCGTGCGCGGCCAATTCGATCCAGTACCCACTGATGCTGAAGGCAATCCGCTCGCAGAGCCACCCACCGCAAACGTCCGTGAAGTCGCGACCTACTTGGCTCGCAAGCCGACCTTCTGGCTCGTCGGGCTCGGCGCAGGCATCGCATCTTTCTCAGGCACGGGCTTCGGCATGTGGCTCCCGACCTTCTTCGAACGCGTCCATGACATGAGTCCGGCAGAAATAGGTCCTAGACTCGGCCCCATCCAATATATCCCCGCCCTATTCGGCTCGATCCTCACGGGACGAATCGCGGACCGGCTCGGCAAGCGAAACGTAAAATGGTACGCGTGGATCGGCGCGATCACCGTCTTTCTCATGATCCCCTGGCAGGGCCTAATGCTGCTCTGGCCCGACGGCCGCAATGCCATGTGGTGGGCAATTCCGGCGGCACTCTCGAGTGCGGGCTGGGCACCCGTCGCCTACGGCATCGCACAAAACCTGGCGCCACCTCATATGCGCGCCGTCGCGTCTTCCTTCATCATCATATTCATCACGTTCCTAGGCACCGGCCTCGGCCCCTGGGCCGTCGGTTACATCAATGATCTCCTAGAGCCGCAATACGGAGCGGAAGCAATTAGGTGGTCTCTCCTTGGCATCCTGCTGACTTGTTCGACGGGCGCTCTACTCTTCGGCCTCGCCGCGCTCACGATCGAGAAAGATATGACCGAGGATGCAGCGAAACTCTCATAGAGCAGCCGCGGTCAGACGGAGCGGGCGCAATGGCGAAGTTCCGGCAATGTCCCGTAAACTCTCCACGATGGGGCCGATATTGGCCTGCCTATTTGCGTCGCGACTCCTGCGGAGACAAAGAGTGTCCATGCCCTCCAACTCGACCGATTTCACCCTAGGAATACTCCGGCAACGAAGCGTACTGGGCTCCTGCCAGCTCCTCTTTCTCATTGCGCTCCTGCTCGCCAGCACCACGGGCTGTGGGCGAGCACTCAAGAAGGTTTCACTTGAACACCTACAATGGAAAGAGCCGGGCCAAATCATCAACACCCCCATAGAGCTTTGCCTCCCCCCAGCCCTTCGCGGTCGGCAGTGGAACGTCCCTGCACACCCCTACCGGATTGATCTCGGGCCGCGTACCTCGATCAATTTCGAACAAATGGTGAAGCGCGTATTCAGCGACGTCGAAGTCACACTGAGTAAGGCTTGCGGATCGCAAACCGGGCGCCCGTGGATCACGGCACGAATCGTGGCCGCCAACCGAGAGCTGTACGAAGAAACTGAAGATGGGGTTCAGTACACCTCGATTCGCCTAGATACCGAGATCCGAGTCCAGGGCGGAGCAAGAGTTTGGCGTAGCGACCAGACGGTCGTGACGTCAAGTTCTCCGGTTTTCAATTGGTGGACACGCTCTGACGTCGCCGCTGACGACTTCGGTGCGGCTATCGAACAGGCCTTGCAGCAAACCTATGAGGCGCTCCTCGACCATGAGGCAGTTCGAAAAGCGCTCGCGCCTGCGACTTCCTAGCGCGACATCGTGTATCAGCACCATGCCCGCCTAACGCAACACACCACCGCCATCGACCATCAGGCTCTGACCGTTCACCCGGCTCGCTAAATCTGAGCAAAGCCAAACAGCTGCCTCGCCAACTTCTTCGGGCTTTCCGATCACGCCACCAGGAACGGTCTTCTCGAGCATCTCACGATAGCCAGGACCGTTACGGTCAATCGACTCTTGAATCATGGCCGTATCCGTAATCCCGGGTAGAACCGAGTTGCATCGAATTCGATTGCTTGCGTATTCCTGCGCAACGTTCTTCATGATCCCTAAAACGCCGTGCTTCGCTGCCGTGTAGTGAGGTTGGCCCGGTGCAGGAACGACTCCCGCCCCCGAAGAAGTATTGCAAATCGCGCCCCTGCCCTCGCCTAAGATCTCCTGGGTGACCATCTGGGCGAGTTCGTGCTTCATGCAGAGAAAGACGCCTGTCAGGTTGACAGCGATCATGCGACTCCATTCTTCCAAGGGCATCTCATGGAACTTGAAGCTGGGACTCGTGACGCCCGCATTATTCAAAGCCGCGTCGAGACGACCAAAACGCGCAGTGATCTTCGCAAGCATCTCTTCGACCTGAGCCTCGTCGGAGACATCAACGCCTAACGAAATCGCCGTTCCGCCGAGGGATTCAATCTGCCCAGCGGTCGCCTTGGCGCCCTCTTCGTTCCAGTCCACAACCGCAACGGAGGCCCCTTCGCGCGCGAATATCAAAGCCGTCGACCGACCAATTCCGCTGGCCGCTCCCGTGACGAGGGCGACTCGCCCCTCATGCATTCCCATTCTGCTCTCCTCCTCGTATGCGGCGGCGAGCCAAATTCATGGCCCGGAACCCTGTTCGTAAACAGGTAGCAGCCCAAACAACACCGCGGAGGTATCCATTCAGAGCCGCCAATGTCGGCGAGGTAGGGCTAGTGCAATGTTGGCGGACCGCGCTTTTCCAGAACTCACGCAGAATGAGGTGGACTGCGCCAGGCCGCCCAAAGTCGTCACTCGACCTCAGGCTAACCGCTCCCCCCGCTGGCCGTCCTCGCGCTAAGTCCTACTGCGGCGACAGTTGCAAGCGGTGTCCTTCCCCCAGGACGAGAGCTGCCGGCCCTCGCTATGCTCAGCAGCCGCCGACGTCGTCGTCTATGCGCAGCCCTCGTCACGGATGCGTCGTCATTTGCCCAAAGGAGATCGCCCCATGAAAGTCCCTGAAACACTTTCCGGTCCCACGCGTCCCCTCCATACCGACGCCCATCGATCGAGGATAGTCACGCTCGGGACTTTCGTTTGCTTCGTTGCCTTCGCGACGATGGCCAGCCTCGCCGGCGCAAACGACCAGAGCGACCCGCATACCTACGACCTCGTCGTCCACGGCGGGCGTGTGCTGGATCCGGCCTCCGGATTCGATGGAATCCGCGACGTCGGAATTCGCGAAGGAACGATCGTTGCCCTGAGCGAGAAGCCTCTGCAAGGGAACAAGATCATCGACGCGACCGGCCTCGTGGTCGCGCCGGGCTTCATCGACCTCCACACGCATTCAATCACGCCTCTCGGTCAGCAATACCAGCTCCTCGACGGAGTCACGACGGCGCTCGAACTCGAAGCCGGCGCCTACCCCGTAGAAACCTACGGGAGCGAGATCAAAGACTCAGCGAGAATCCACTATGGCTCTTCCGTCGGCTGGGGCTCGGCCCGACTAGAAGCGCTTTTGGGTATCCGACGAACTCATCTGCTTGCTTCGAAGCCAAGCCCGGTCGGAATGCGCGGAATCTGGACCGCGATCAAGCTGCTCTTCGGCGGAACGCCTAACGAAGTTTTCACGCGGAACGCGACCGAGGGCGAGATAGAGCACATGCGCAAAATGCTTGAAGAGGGCCTCGATCGAGGTGCTTTGGGAATCGGTGTTCCCCTCGACTATTTCAGCGAGGGGGTCGACGACGCTGAGCTTCGTATGATCTTTGAAGTCGCCGGAGCGCGAGAGACCATCCTTTTCATCCACGTACGCCGGGGTGTAAACGGCGACCCGGCGGGCTTGCGCGAAGCTCTTCGCCTCGCTGCCGAAACCGGGGCTGCGGTTCACATCTGCCACATTCAACACAACGCTATGCGCAATACGGAACTCTTCTTGCGTGAAATTCGTGAGGCGCGGGCGGCGGGCCTTGATGTCACCACCGAACTCCTCCCCTATAACGCCGGCTCCGCCCTAATTTCCTCCGCCGTCTTCGGACGCGACTGGCGCGCGATCTTTGACATCGACTACTCCGACGTCGAATGGGCTGCGACGGGGATGCGCTTCGACGAAGCGACCTGGAACGATTACCGAGAGAATCACCCCGAAGGCCAAGTGGTGCACCACTACGTGGAGGAAGAATGGACGCGGCTCGCTTTGCTCGAACCCGGCGTGATCGTCGTCAGCGACCTTCTCCCCATGGTCGATGAGACCAGCATGGTGGCGCCGCATAACGGCGCATTCTCAAAAATTCTTGGTCGCTATGTGCGTGAAGCTGGCATCATCGACCTCATGACGGCACTGTCCAAAATGACTTCGCTCCCCGCTGAACGGATGGGGAATTTCTTTCCTGCCTTCGAACGAAAAGGCCGTGTCAACATCGGCGCAGATGCCGACCTTACGATTTTCGACCCGAGCGAAATTCTCGACCGCGCCACCTACGGCAATCCCTTTCAACCCGCAGCAGGCATTGCTCATGTGATCGTGGGCGGTGAAGTCGCCGTCGAGGGAGGAAACCTCGTGGACGGAGCCTACGCCGGAAAACACATCTTCGGCGAGCGAGCGAAGGACTGAGAGCTGGCGCCGATTTAGCGCGGGCCGACTACACTGGGCGGATGCCAAAAACACCTTATTCACCCATGGGATCGTTTCGGAGAATCGCCACCTCTCAGCTTTTCCTCTTTGTCCTCGTCGCTTCACTGGGGTCGGCACAACCGAGTTTTTCCCGAGTTCTTTCTCTTGAGATTGAACGCCGCACGCCAATTCTGCTGACGGCTTCTGGTGAGTTCACGGCTACTGATGACACGAGTGGCGACACGGACGCGGACACCATCGCGTACGAGCTGATCGAGGGGCGCGTCTATTTCGGCTTCGACCCCACGTCGCCGGCCAACGCACTGATCACCGACATTCACCTAGCTCCTCTGAATCAAGAGGGACTCATTGAGGCGAGTTCTGATTTCACCGCGCTGCAACCGGTCCGACCCGAAGATCGCCGCGGCACGGCGCTCATCGAGGCGCCGAATCGAGGTCGACGCCTCGCCCTAAGAAAGTTCAATCGACTTCAGCAGGGCTTCCTGAGCGACGCCACCCTCGACCCGAAGGACCCCACCAACTGGGGAGATTCGTTTCTCATGAAACGTGGCCTAACAGTTTTATCCGTCGGCTGGCAAGCCGATGCCCCCACGTTCCCAGGCGCGCAGCGACTCGAAGTCCCCCGTGCCCAAAATCCGAATAAGACGGACGGCGTTGTCCGCGGTCTAGCTCGGTCCGACTGGGTCGTCGACACGCCTAGCAAGAAACTCCCTCTCGCCGTACACCAACACACGGCGCATCTTGCGATCCCATCTGAATCCCCTGCCCCTCGCCTTACCCGACGTCGGGGTCGCGAGGCAGAACGTGAAATTGTAGATCCATCGAGTTGGCATTTCGTTACGTCCCGAGACTCGATCGAAGCGACCTCGGGTGACTTCGAGGCAGGCTGGATCTACGAACTCATCTATCTGTCAGAGGCGCCACCCATAATGGGCCTCGGATTCGCCGCTTTTCGAGACTTCGCCGCCTTCGCCGAAACCAACACCGATTGCCCCTTTCTCGTGGAAAAATCGATCGCAACAGGTGTAAGTCAATCGGGCCGATTCCTACGAGACTTTCTCTATCAAGGTTTCAATACCGACGAAACCGGGCGCGTCGTATTCGATGGAATGATGATTCTCATCGGCGGTGCGGGAAGAGGCGGCCTCAATCACCGGTTTTCTCACCCAGGACGAGTCAGCAATCCCTACGCCAACTTTTTTTACCCCGGAGACGACTTCCCGTTTACGGGTGTCGACCTACCACATCCCAGCAAAACCCACGACGACACAACTAACACTCACGACCGAGGCGACATGCCGCGCGCCGGCCTCTTCGACCGCGCGATAGAAAAGAGCTCACTTCCGAAAATTTTCCAAATCAATACGGGATACGAGTATTGGGGACGTGGTGCGAGCCTCATTCACACGACACCCGACGGCACTGAAGATGTCGCCCCGCATGCAAACGAGCGTCTCTTTCACATCGCCTCTGCTCCTCACTATTCGCTCCCCTTCCCTCCGGTGCCCCAAAGCGAAGTGCTACCGGGACTCTTCCTGGGAAGCTCTGTAGATACTTCTTTCATAACGCGCGCGCTCCTCGAGCGACTTCTGGCCTGGGTGGAACGCGACATCGATCCGCCGCCCAGCAGTATCCCTACCCTTGAAGCGAAGACCCTCGTTCTCCCGGCTTCACTAAAATATCCAGTTGCGGGGCTCAAGCTCCCGCGCTCACCCCACGTTGCCTATCGAATGCACTACGGCCCGGGTTGGGCGAGAGGCATCGTGTCGCAGCCTCCGTCCGTCGGTACGCCCTATGCGATTCACGTTCCGGCAATTGATGCCTTGGGCAGCGAGCGAAGCGGTATCAGGCCGCTCGAACTCCAAGTGCCAATCGGGACCTATACACCCTGGGCGCTTCGTCACGGAAAGCCAGGCGGTAGTGATGAAATGACGGGATATATCGGTAGCTTCCTGCCACTCGCCAAGAACCAAGCCAGCAAGAAAACTGGCGACGATCGCCCGGACTTCATGACGCTCTATCCTAATCTGGACACCTACGAGACCCGGCTCACACAAGCTATCGACGAAATGACTCAAGCGGGCTGGCTGCTGCCCGAGGATCGCCGTCTCGCCTTTCAGGCCGGAACGGCGCGATGGGAATGGGCTCAGTCACGCCCATCGCCTGAACACACACGATAAGAGCGGAAAAACTCCTTGCGACTGACCCTCCAGCTAGACCGACTAATCGTACTCTTCTCGGCGACCGCCGTGATGGCGACACTCATCATGCTGCCGACATTCCGTGCAGGAGCACGTGAGGAAATCCCGCTCCCGCCGCCGCCCGCGCCGATTCCCACCGACGTTGAATGGGCACAGCACGGGCTCACACCGGCAGAGCAGCGCTTCAGTCCCTTAAAGCAAATCGACCGCAATTCCGTCGCGGACCTCGGCCTCGCCTGGTCCTACGACACTAAATCTCACAGGGGTCTCGAAGCGACCCCCCTCGTCGTCGATGGCGTGCTCTACGCGACATCCACCTGGAGCGTCGTATTTGCCGTCGATGCGAAGACAGGGCGCGAGCTTTGGCGCCATGACCCCGAAGTGCCGCCGTGGAAAGCGCGCCACGCGTGCTGTGATGTCGTGAATCGTGGCGTCGCCTACCACGAGGAAAAAATCTTCGCAGCGACCCTCGATGGACGCCTTCAGGCGCTAGACGCGAAAACGGGGGCGCTCCTCTGGAGCGTGCGTACAACAGAACTCGCGAAGGACTACACGATCACGGGAGCACCGCGAGTCGTGAAGAATCGCGTTGTGATCGGCAACGGCGGTGCGGAGTACGGCGTACGCGGATATTTCTCCGCCTATCACGTGGCTACGGGGGAACTCGATTGGCGTTTCTACACAGTACCGAGCAGTAAAGCCGGCCCTCACGAACATCCCGAACTCGACCTTGCTGCAGAAACCTGGTCTAAGGACTCTCTTTGGGAAACGGGGCTTGGTGGAACCGTATGGGACGCTATGGCTTATGACCCCGACCTCGACCTGCTCTACGTCGGAACCGGGAATGCAAGCGTCTACGACCGAGAGAAGCGAAGCCCCGGTGGCGGCGACAACCTCTATCTCTCGTCCATTCTTGCTATCCGGCCAGAAACTGGCGAACTCGTCTGGTACTACCAAACCACCCCGGGCGACTATTGGGACTACACCGCGACGCAGCACATGATCCTCGCGGACATCGAGTGGCGCGGAAGCCCTCGTAAAGTTCTTATGCAGGCTCCCAAAAACGGGTTCTTTTATGTGCTTGACCGTGCGAACGGCGAGCTTCTCTCCGCCGAGAAATTCGCCCATGCTAGTTGGGCATCTCATGTGGACCTAAAGACCGGACGTCCCGTCGAGCGACCGGAAGCGCATTGGTCCAAGCAGCCGGCCTTCGTTTCGCCGCCGCCTCCCGGAGCCCATAGTTGGCATCCTATGAGTTTCCATCCAGGAACGGGGCTTGTGTACATCCCCGTCAATGAGTCGCTTTACGCCTATTATCCCGACGCGAATTTCCGCTATCGACGTGGCTCTTGGAATACAGGAGAAGACCACGGAAAGATGCATGAGGAAATGGAAGATTACGCGTCCTCGCGCTTTCTCCCCTGCGGCGGCACACGCTTGGTCGCATGGGATCCAAAGAAAGGCGCTAAGCAGTGGGAGGTTCTGCATGACGGAGGCCTTCCCGGCGGCACGCTCGCAACCGCGGGGGAAATCGTATTCCAGGGTCATGGCGGAGGGCACTTCTCCGCATTCGATGCAGTCAATGGTCGTGTGAGGTGGACGGTCGAAGTCGGCGTGGACGTCATGGCCGCACCGATCACCTACGCAATTGATGGCGAACAATATGTCGCGGTACTCGCAGGTGCGGGCGGCAGCCATGGCGGACATAACACCGAGTTCGATCACGACAACGCCGGCCGCCTCCTGGCTTTCAAGCTCGACGCCAAGACGCCTATGCCCGTTGCCAACCAGCGCCCACACAAAGAGGTCAGTGTGCCTCGCCTCAACGTCGCACCCGAGGTCATCGCCCTCGGACGCAAGGCCTACGCCTCAAATTGTTTCACCTGCCACGGCTTGGGCACTCACTCGAGTGGCCTATTTCCTGATCTCAAGACTGCGACGGCCGAAGTTCATGCTCAGTGGGATGCCATCGTTCGCGGGGGGCTGCGCGCCGAAAAGGGAATGCCTAGTTTTGCCGATGCGATTTCGGCCGAAGAGGCAGAAGCCATTCGGGCGTACGTCCTCGACCGTGCATGGCACACCCCTGGCGTACTCGAGCGCGCCCTCGACATCGCCGTCGACAATCTCTGCGTGCCGGTTTCCTGGGCTACGGACTAGCCGGAGGCCCTCTTTTCAAGATCCGCGTAAGCTCCGTATCTGAGCCCACAGGGCGCGTCCAAAATGCTATCAATCAGCAAAACTTTCCAGGAGACACCATGGCTTCCGACGCCTCACGCCGCCCCGCGATCGCGGGCATTTCGCAAATCGTTCAACGTGTAGAGGATCCTGCTCAAGCAGTAGAGCCTCTGGCACTCATGGAACGCGCAATTCGTGAAGCTGCTGAGGATGCGGGCGCACCGCAGCTCGTCGAATCTCTCGATGCGATTTACGTGCCGCAAGGTCTCTGGCGCTATGGCGACCCCGGTCGAATGCTCGGGGAACGTCTCGGTTCCCCGAAAGCGCATACGATTGTTGGCGCGGTCTCGGGTCATATCGTCCAAATCCTCGTGAACCGCGCCTGTCGTGAAATTGCTGAAGGTCGAGCGGACGTGATCGCGATCGTCGGTGGCGAGAGCGAGAACAGCAAGCGCGCGATCGCGCGATCCGGCGGTACGCTCCACTGGAATGACGAAATCGAAGGCGAGCCTAACGAGCGCGTTGGCGAGATGAAGTACAAGTGGACCCAGGATGAAGTGGACGCCGGCATGTTGAATGCCGTGGCGACGTTCGCGCTCTGCGAAACATCACTACGCCACACCCTCGGCGAGACTCCCGCGGCCCATAGAGATCGCATTTCTGACCTTGCAAGTCGCATGAGCGACGTCGCCGCGGCGAACCCGTACGCCTGGATCCAGCGCTCCGTTCCGGCAAGCGAAATTCGCAACCCCGGTCCGGGCAATCGTATGGTCAACTACCCGTACACCAAGCTCATGACGTCGAATATCTCCGTCGACCAAGGCGCCGCATTGATCATCTGTTCCACTGAAGTCGCCGATCGTGTCGGCGTGCCTAAGGCGAAGCGGGTCTACCTGCGTGCTTCAACCGAAATGAGTCATACGACTTTGCTGACCTCTCGCCAAGACTTGCACCGTCACGCGGGCCAAGAAATCGCTGCACAACGAGTGCTCGAACTCTCGGGCAAAAACGCGAACGATATCGAGCACGTCGACCTCTATTCGTGCTTCCCCTTCGCGATTCAATCAGGGGCAGACGCGCTCGGGATTCCAACAGATCCTGTCCCGAGCCTAACCGGTGGCATGACCTTCTTCGGCGGCCCTTTCGGAAACTATGTAGTGCATAGCAAGGCCAGCATGATCGATCGTTTGCGAGCCGACCCGGGATCCACCGGCGCGATCGGTTCCGTCGGCGGGCTCTTCGCACATTTCTCCTATGGCCTCTATTCCACGGAACCCGTCGACGGCGTGAGTCCCCTGATCGAAGATGTCAGCGAAGAGTTCAAGGCGACGCCCCAGCGCGGTGTCATCGAAAATTTCGCAGGAAGTGCGACCGTCGAGTCGTACTCAGTCGTCGTGGGACACGAAGGCCCGACACAGGCCACCTTCGCGGGCCTAACCGACGATGGCCATCGCGTATGGGCCAGATGCCACGATGCGGATGTGATGAGCGCGCTCCTCGATGATGAAGAGGGCTGTGACCGAACCATCGAAGTAGACAAGGGCATGGCCCAACTCCGCTAGACACCAACGCGGTCGCCGCCCGGCGCCGGGACGATTGCGCGAAGATGCCCACCTCCCCGTTCGCTTGCGAGAGGAACTGGTGAGAAAATTAACAGCCGAATTCGCTGGTCACCGGGAAGGACTTAGTCTCCCTCTTTAAAGCTTCTTGGATCTCGATTCTGGTAGCGCGGATCCGAAGGCTCCCGGAGCGGCGCGAGCAGTAGCTCAAGTCCATTTGCCTTGATCTCGTAGAGCGTGGCCAAAAGCATGCCGAGCCTCCCCTTCGGAAATCCCTTATTTCGAAACCAAACGACATAGGGCTCCGGAAGATCAATCAGCGGACGACCGGCGTAGCGCCCAAAGGGCATCTTCATGCGCGCAATCTGAATCAGCACTTTCTGGTCAGGCGCCACGGGGGTTCCGCCTTTCGAGGCTGTGGCGTCATGAGGCGGGCGGTCTTCGGACATACCCCCATCATGTCGCACCTCGAATGCGGATGCCCATCTCGAATTTCATTCCCTATGATTCGGCGCCTGCGATTGTCTAGGGGGCATGCCTTGAAGAGCGACCACGCCCGCCTTCCCACTCGCCGCAATCCGCCGTCAAACGGCATAACGAAGAGAGCCCACGATGAGCCAGATCAGCCCGACCCATCCCATTCGCCTTAGTGACATCGAGTCTTGGGACTTTGAAACGGATATCGCCGTGATTGGCTTCGGCGGTGCGGGCGGCTCCGCAGCCATCGAGGCCGCAGACCAAGGCGCCTCCGTCATCATCTTCGATGTGGCCGCGGCGAGCGGTGGTTCAACTGCGCTCTCGAGCGCTGAAATCTATATGGGCGGGGGCGGCGGCACGCGGATCCACAAGGCAACCGGGTACGAGGATTCCACCGAGAACCTTTTCGCCTATCTCAAGGCTTGCCAGGGCGAGATCGGCGATGAAGAAAAAATTCGACTCTACGCCGAAGGCAGCCTCGATCATTTCAACTGGATCGTAAGCCTCGGCGTTCCCTACAAGGACAGCGAGTATCCGGGCAAGGCGATTGTTGCGATGACCGACGACTGCCTGCTCTACACGGGCAACGAAAAGGCCTGGCCCTTTAACCAGATTGCAAAGCCCGTTCCTCGTGGCCATAACCTCGAAATCGAAGGCGATAATGGCGGCCCGTTGTTCATGGACATCGTCACCAAGAACGTAGAATCACGTGGCGTTCAGATTGAATACAACGCGCGAGCACTGCGCCTCATAGCCGATGAAGACGGGGCGGTTCACGGCTTCGTCGTTCGAATCGATAATCAGGAAAGAAATGTCCGTGCCAGCAAGGGTGTCATCCTGTGTACCGGTGGCTTCTCCATGAACCAAGACATGTGGCAGCACTACAGCCCTGAAGTTGCGAAGCGCGCCCATCCGATCGGTAATCCCTTTGATGATGGCGCCGGCATCCGAATGGGTCAGGGGGCCGGAGCCTCGACGCTCCACATGAATCAGAGCTTCGTCACGATCCCGTTCTACCCGCCGCCGAGTCACACCTTCGGCATTCTGGTCAACAGCCAGGGGCAGCGCTTTCTCAACGAGGATGTGTACCACGCACGAATCGCTGTGAGTAATATCCGCCAACTCGAAACCGGCGAAAAGGTCTATCTGATCATCGGCGAGAAGCACTGGAAACAACCCAATATGCTCGGCGGCGAAGTCGCGGCCGCAGCGGACAATATCGAGGAGCTCGCTGCGGAGATCGGGCTGCCGGTCGGAAACCTTTCGCACACCTTCAACTACTACAACGAAAATGCAGCCAAAGGGGAAGACCCGCTCTTCCACAAGCAGGCCGACTGGATGGAGCCCATTGAGCCCACTTTGGCCGCGGTCGACATCACCCCAGGCGAGCACGGCATCTACGTCGGATTCACGCTGGGCGGCCTAGAGACGCGGCCAAGCGGCGAAGTCCTGACAATGGACGGGGATATCATCCCCGGGCTTTACGCGGCGGGCCGCGCCACTTGCGGCATGCCAAGAAACGCCGAAGGCTACGCCTCAGGGATGTCGGTTGGCGACGTTACGTTCTTCGGGCGGCTTGCGGGGCGTAACGCAGCCAAGCGTTAGTTCTATCTCTGGTTCTAGTTCTTATGGGATAGCGACGGGAAGAAGAGTCGCGATTCGAGCGGCCAAGCGGCGCACATGCCTTCGCCGATTTCTTTGTAACCATCGACTGTCAGCGATTCGCTCCACTGCACGAAATTCCGATAGATACGGCAGCGCTCTTCGTTATTCAGTAAGCGAGGATCCTTGGCCGCTCGCGCAAAGACATAATTCTGATCGATTTGATCCGTGCCGAACCGGATCCCACCGTCCCGGTCGGAATCGAAAATGATGTATTTGGCTCCGGAGGACTTCAAGGACCACGCTCCCCACTCGGGCAAGTCGCCGCCCTGCCCGGTTCCGGGCTCGAGAGTGTGCGCGAAGTTGGCCCAATAGGATCGCATCGCTTCTGAGAGTCGCTCCGCCGAAGGACGATCATCAAACACGAAACGATTGCCGAACCCGAGATCCGTGAGTCCGAAGACAAAGAGCATCTCGACGGCGTGACCGGCGCCGATTAGCTTCGAAATATCCATCCCCAGCACGCTCGGTTCCTCATCCCAATCGAAGCGATAGGCCCAAACCGACGGGCCCTGAGCCTTGCGCATCGCCGCAATCGGCTCATCCGCTCCCATGGCTCGCCAGATCAGGCCGCCGTACTCCCCTTCGACGTCGTACATCCGCTCGTTCGAAAAGCCACTCGGCATCCCGAAGGTCGTCTCTACATGCGGCGAATTCATCGCGAAAAAGAGCTTGCTCTCCTCCCGATTCGTTCCCGCAATAAACGGCACGGCGTTATACGCCCCCGGCGTCGACAGGAGATCAATCGGCTCCCCGAGACTAATCACGTGTCCGTCCTGAAAGATATTCGGCGAGATATAGATTGGCATCCCTGTCCCCTCCATCAGAGCGGCGAAGGGCGCGAGGAGTTCTTCCGCTGAGAAGCCACGTAAGAACGCTTCTGTCTCCAGGTCGCTCATCTCAGCCGCGACCCGTTTTGCGGCTTCGCGCCCCGACGCTAGGCCTTCCTGTTCGACCAAAGCGATCACGAGTTCACGGGACGAACCGGGGAGCCCCGGCGCTTCGGAGTCGTCGGTGTAGTGCTCAGTCTCGTCGGGAGTCATGGAGGTCGGTGCGCCACTCTCAGCGATGGCCCCATGAAAGAGCCCCTTCGCGAGGGGCGAAACAAGCAACGAGTACACGTTCATGCCGCCCGCAGATTCACCGAAAATCGTGACCCGATTAGGGTTCCCGCCGAAGGCCGCAATATTGTCCCGCGTCCACTCAAGCGCGCGGATCATATCGAGGGTCGCGAAGTTGCCGGAAGCATCTTCAGGCCCCGACGCAGTCGCACGCAAAGCCGGATGCGAAAGCCAGCCGAAGATTCCCAGCCGGTAGTTAATCGTCACGACGATCACGCCGTTGTCTCGCGCCAACGCCTCGGGCGGAAGCTGATCCCCAGCGCCCATACTATTGCCTCCGCCATGGATCCAAAACATCACGGGGAGTCCATCGTCTGCGGAGAGCACCGAATCCGCTGCCATGGCCGGCGCGAACACATCCAGATAGAGACAATCCTCGCCGCCCATCACAGGATCCCCGCCGAGCTGCGTACAGGGAGAGCCTGACTCAAGGGCGCGACGGACGCCCTCCCAACCTTCCGCGGGCTCGGGCGATCGCCATCGCAACGACTCAACAGGCGCCTTCGCAAAAGGCAGACCTCGCCAAGCATGGACCTGCCCTGCTTCGAGCGACGTTCCCACGACTTCGCCCTGCGAGAGAATCCGCGCCGTTTCTGGAGCAGCCTGCGGCTGATCTCCACTACACGCGATCCAGCCAAGCGAGAGGAGCGACAACAGAATATGGAACGTGCGGGTATTCAAAAATGGCACAGGGTTCTCCGGGAACATCGAGCGAGCGGGAAGAATCCACAACTTTCATCGCGGCACCCGCTCACCAAGAATACTATTTAAAATTTAAAATGTTAGTTTTTCGACTTATCCGAATTGCCCGACTCTTCCGACTTGGAATACGCGAGTGGCGCATCACGAAGTTCGGAGTAATGCCCGATTCCAAGCCCGTCAATACTCTGCGCTCCGGCGAAGTAGAGATTCCAGATACCCGAGCATTTTCTTGAAACGAACGAGGCCACCCGGCGCGGTACTTTGATCACAGATCGCAACAATCGCAATGTGCTGTGGCAGGTCAAGCTTCTCGATCTTGAGCAATCAGTCGCCCTGGCCACTTAGCCTATAGGTGGCGCTCAGATCCTCCGCGAAATCGACCCTTCCCGCAGCATGTCAGTCCGTTACGGTTAGGGGCCGCGCATCGGACTGTGATCGATGCGTGTCCAATTCGACTCAAAAGGAATGGCGCCATGGCATGGGACTTTTCGACCGAACCCGAATTTCAAACTCAGCTCGATTGGATTCGGGATTTCGTAGACAACACAATCATTCCGCTGGATCTCCTCTGCGAGGGGCTCGATCAGGCGCAACTCGACACGTTATGGGCACCGCTGAAGGAGGAGGTGAAGAAGCGCGGCCTCTGGGCCCCGCACCTCGGCCCCGAAGATGGCGGCCAGGGAATGGGGCAACTGAAGCTCGCGCAGATTCATGAAATCCTCGGGCGCCATTCGATGGCCCCGGAGATGTTTGGCTGCCAGGGACCCGACTCCGGCAACGCCGAACTGCTTGCGGTCGGCGCCACCGAAGAGCAACGCAAGCGGTGGCTCGAGCCGCTGATGCGCGGAGATCTTCGCAGCTCGTTCTCAATGACCGAACCCTTCACCGCAAGTTCGGATCCCACAGAGATGACGACTCGTGCCATTCGCGACGGCGATGAGTGGGTAATTGACGGGCATAAGTGGTTCGCGTCGAATGCATCGGTCGCCGACTTCACCCTGCTCTTCTGCATAACAGACCCGGATGCTGCGCCCCATCAGCGGGCGTCTATGATCGTCGTCCCGAAGGACACGCCGGGAATGACTGTGGTCCGTGATGTTGGGTCGATGTCGCATCCGCACATCTCCGAGCCTGGCACGCTCTACGACCGTATCGGTGGGCACTCGGAGGTTGTCTACGAAAACTGCCGCGTGCCACTGGACCATATGATCGGCGAACCCGGCGAAGGTTTTCTGTTGTCCCAGAAGCGTCTGGGCGGCGGGCGGATTCATCATGCAATGCGATGTATCGGTCAGGGGCAATACGCTTTCGAGATGATGTGCGAGCGGGCCGCGTCAAGGCAGACCAAGGGGCGTGCCCTGGGTAAGATGCAAATGGTTCAGGACATGATCGCGGAGTCGTACACACAGCTCGAGACCGCACGGTTAGTCGTGATGCGCGCGGCCTGGGCGATGGATCAAGGGGGCGACCACGGCTCTTCAGCTCGGACCGAAATTTCTATGATCAAATACTATGTCCCGAAGCTGACTCTTGAGATCATCGACCGCGCAATTCAGATTCACGGCGCACTCGGCTACACGACCGATATGCCACTTGAGCAGATGTACCGGCAGGGGCGTGCTCTGCGAATCGCCGACGGAGCGGACGAGGTCCATAAACAGGCCATGGCGCGTCAGCTCCTCAAGAATGTGGAGCCTGTCGAAGGCTGGCCCTCCGAGCACCTCCCCACGCGTCGCGCGGAGGCGGAAAAGCGCTTCGGAGCGCAGATTGCGGCCGTTCGTGGGGCGAAGGCTGCGGCAGAATGACGCTCAGTCGAACTCGCCGACGCGACGTCCGATCTCGCCTATCTTGTTACGCCACGCATTCCGGGCCCGATGAGCCCGCAAACGAGGATCCACCGTGAACCCGACGCGCCCCACGCCTACCCGTCTCACGCGCCTGTTCGTCTCCGCAGCGCTTCTCTTCTGTTTTTCCGCAGCGCCGGCCTTCGCCGACGAAGATGGAGATGGACCGGACTACAAGAACTACTTCGAATTCTCCGCGGGGGTCAGCTTTATCCCGAATCAGACGATCGAAGCAGGCAGCCTGATGGGTCGCATCGAACCACACACGGATGCCAAGCGACGCGGCTTCAATATCGGCGGCGCATTTGGCAGGCAGATCACGGATATGTTCCGCGCCGAGTTTGCTGTTAGTTACCGCGAGTCAGGTATCGACGCCGTCAGCCTCGGCGGCGCCGGGGTAAACGCAGACGGAAACATCGCGCTCCTCGCAGTCATGCTAAACGGCTACGTCGACCTCAGTCCGGAAGTGATAGGCGTCGACCTCGGCGTCATCCCATACGTAGGCTTCGGTATCGGCTACGGTGAACTCCAAGTCGATATGCGCGAGACGGTCACGAATGCCTTCGATCTCGACGGTCTAGAAAGTGTCTTCGTCTACAACGCGATGGTCGGCGGACGCATCCCGATCACCGACGTGGTGGAGCTTTCCCTCGGCTACCGATACATCGCCACAACCGAAACGGACGAAGCTCGCGTTACGATCCTCGGCATAACCCAAAATCTCGAAGCTGAATTCGATGCCCACGAAGTGTCGGCGGGCGTGCGCTTCCTCTTCTAAGGGTCGAGCGCAGGAAGCGCGCCGCCCCCTACTCTGAGGTACTCGGAGTTACTCCGAGATACTCGGAGATATCAGGCGCCAAGCGTCTGAGCGAGCAGATAGCCTCGCTTCGCAAGAGGTGCTGCGATCTCGCCTAGTTCCTGGGCCTGTGCGCTTGCAGCCGTCCCGCGTTTCGCGCGGGCCGCGATTCCGAACATGATTCCTGCGGATCGGAAAAGCTGGAACGCCAGGTAGTAGTCGAGAGACTCGACGCCGTCGCGCCCCGTAAGCTCGCAGTAGCGTGAGGCATACTCGCTGCGGGTTGGGATCCCCAAAGCCGGCAACTCCTCGTCCGCGAGCTTCCCGAAGCTCCCGCCCGGCATCAATCGCCCGGCCAGGTGATAGCTGAGATCCGCAACCGGGTGCCCGAGAGTAGAAAGCTCCCAATCGAGAACCGCCACGATTCGCGGCTCCGTCGGGTGCACGACGACATTATTCAAGCCGTAGTCTCCGTGAACAATCGTCGTTCGATCGTCGTCGGGGATATTTTCCGGCAGCCAGGCCATCAGACGTTCCATCGCATCACAGCGGTCGATATCTCCTTCGGCTGCCAAATACTGTTTGCTCCAGACGTGTATCTGCCGGGCGAAGTAGTTGCCTGGCTTACCGTAGCCGCCAAGACCAATCGCTTCGTGGTCGATCTTGTGCAGCGCAGCCAAGACCGAGACCTGCGACTCGTAAAGTGCGCTCCGCTCATAGGGGGTAAAATCGGGCAAGGTCTGGTCGACCAGAATGCGCCCCTGGACGCGGTCCATCAGGTAGAACTCCGTGCCAATTACGCTCTCGTCTGTGCAATAGCCCCGCACCCGCGGCACTGGAAACTCCGTCTCGCCTAACGCCGAGAGAATTCGGAACTCCCGATCCGTTGCATGGGCCGAAGAGAGCAGCTTCCCTGGCGGCTTTCGCCGCAGTACCCATTCTGCCTGTCCATCCGTCAGCAGGTAGGTCGGATTCGACTGCCCGCCCATGAATTGACGTACCACGAGATTCCCGTCGAACTCCGCGATTTGGCGACGAACGTAGGCCTCCAGCTTCGAGACATCGAGCTCGTGCCGCGGGTCGACCTCCTGTATCCCTGTCCGAATCTGCGCAGCCATAGTCGTATCCCCGAAAACCTAAACGAGCCAGTCCGGCTGGCGGTCTTCGACCATCCGCCTCAGGCCATCTTTCCATTCGACTTCCGCAGGTCCCACTAATTCGCGCATTCGACTGTTGTCCGTCATGACGGTTTCGAGGGTTTGGTCAGTGAAGTCGAATTTCGGCTCGACCCCAATCAACTCTCCGAGATAGGCGCACCACTCTTCGATCGCGACGTGCTGCTGCCCGCTCCAGTTCACAATCCGTGCCGGTACGGATCCAGACTCAACCAGTCCGGATACTGTGCGATTGATGTCGTCTTGGTGCAGGAGGGTGTACTGCGATGGTTTATTCGAATGCACTGGGATCGGCGTTCCATTCTTGATCATCATCAAATGGAAGAAGGGCCATCCGCCGTTTGAACCGTAGGGTGTGTTCAAGCGCGTAATGATCGTCGGCAGATTGAACTCCCGCGCCGCATAGCGCGCGACCACTTCCGCGCCGATCTTGGAAATGCTGTACGTCGGCATCATGACACGATGGTTATCGCCGAGCGGACTCGCCTCCGTGAAGGGATTGTGATCATCCGCTTCGTAGACACCCGTCGTCGAGCAGTGAAGGAACCCCTTCGCCCTACGGCAATGGCTCATCAAGAGGCCGACGCCCTCTCCGTTCGCGCGCAAATCCGTTTCGAAGTCGGGAGTTCGCGAGCACGCGAAGTGCAGTACGTAGTCGAAGTCCTCGGGCAACTCAGAAAAGTTCCCCTCCCCCAGATCGCTCTTCACACAAGTGATCCCCTTCGCTTCGAATCCCACCTTCTTGCTCTCATCGGTAAATCGGGCGGTTGCCCAGACCTCGTTATCCTGCGCGAGGTGGGTCGCGACGGGGCCCGCGACCTGACCGGTCGGGCCAGTGACGAGAATTTTCTGATTCTTCATTGGAATTATCCTATCTGCGTTAGGCGGCTAGTGAGGCACTCAATTTGACACTTAGTTCGGTGCGGGCTGGCTACCGCGGATTACGTTCCCGTTGAGCTTCCCCGTCGGCTCGCCCTCAATGAAGGCGACCTCGCCGGAAACGATCGTATGTTTGTAGCCCGTCGCCCGCTGAATGAGGCGGCGTCCTCCTGCAGGCAAATCATAAACAACCGTCGGCGGGTGCAAAGCAAGCCCCTCAAAGTCGATCACGTTCACATCTGCCTTATACCCCGGCCGTAACAAGCCGCGATCGTAGAGCCCGACGAGCTCAGCGGTCTCCTTCGTCTGCATCCGAATGAGGCGCTCAAGCGGCAGCTTCTTGCCCCGCGTGCGATCGCGTCCCCAATGCTGAATCAAGGTCGTTGGGAAACTCGCATCACAAAGCACGCCGCAATGTGCACCACCGTCGGAGAGCCCGAAGACCGTATGCGGATGCTCGAGCATCTTTTCGACATAGTCGAGGTTTCCGGGCATGTAGTTAAAGAGCGGGTGATAGAGCAGCGCCTTCCCGTCTTGTTCGAGAATCAGGTCATAGGCCACTTCCTCTGGCGTTCGCCCCTCTCGTTCCGCGATTCCGGCAATCGAATCTTCCGGAGCCGGCTCGTAGTCAACCGGATCGGACATAGCGAACATCTTATGGAAGCTCGTAACGATCTCGGCGATCAGGTCGTTCGAGGCTTTCGCTTCCCCAACTTCTGCAAGAATTTTCTCTCTGATCTCTGGCTTCCGAAGATTCGCTACGCGTGTTTCGAGAGGGAAGGCCTCGAACGCAACAAGATCGAAAATCGCATCCCGGAAAGTCGGGCAAAAGGTGAAGGGATTGAGCGTCGCCGTGAGGCCTAGCAACACGCCCGTCGCACGGGGTGGAACCTGACCTCGCATCTCGAGACCATCCGCCTGCGCTTTCGTTACAGCGTCGAGCAGCTGCATCCACCAATCAGGGCGAGCGTCCTGTTGCTCGACCGTGATCGAACAAGGTCGCCCCGAGGCTTCCGCCATACGCCGAAACA
Source organism: Deltaproteobacteria bacterium UBA4427 (assembly GCA_002390675.1). Classification (GTDB taxonomy): domain Bacteria; phylum Myxococcota_A; class UBA9160; order UBA9160; family UBA4427; genus UBA4427. The sequence continues at coordinate 8,700 of DGPZ01000020.1, read as the reverse complement.
TTTTGAACTCGTTGTCGAACTCGTAGAAATCCGAGATGCCCTGCAACACGCCCTTGCCGGCTTCTCCCAAAGCTTCCGCGATCCCGACAAGTTCATCTTCGTGCGCGGTAATCGACGGCGTCGTTTCTCCCCGCACGTCACGATGCTTTTCTGTCCGCGATGTCGTGAAGCCGAGTGCGCCGGCTTCGATAGCTTCGCGCACAATCTGCTTCATCTGCGAAATCTCTTCGGCCGTTGCAACTTCGCGCCTCGCCCCTCGGTCGCCCATCACGAAAGCGCGAACCGCGCCGTGGGGCACCTGTGTCCCTACATCAATCGCAAGCGGAGAGTTGCCTAACGCGTCGATGTATTCGGGAAAGGTCTCCCAATTCCAGCCGATCCCTTCGTGCAGGGCCGTTCCCGGAATATCCTCAACGCCCTCCATGAGACCGATCAGCCAATCGCGCTGTTCCGGCCGGCACGGTGCAAAACCGACGCCGCAATTGCCGGTTACGATCGTCGTAACGCCATGAAAAGTGGACGGCGATACATAGGGATCCCAAGTGACCTGGCCGTCGTAGTGCGTATGCGCATCCACGAATCCCGGCGTCACGATCTGGCCGGCCGCTTCGATCACTCGGGTCGAAGAACCAATCTGTCCCTCATCGACAGTCCCGACGGCAGCGATCTTGTCAGCCTTAACCGCGAGATCCCCGTCAAAGGGTGCGTCACCGCTTCCATCGTAGATGCGGCCATTTTGAATCACGAGATCGTACATACGAGAGTCTCCAGCGAGTCGTGGGGCGATTCCGAACGCGCGAAATTCTACCACCGGCAACCCGACCGGACAGGGCTCGATATAGCCCCGTGGGCGAAAGAAACGCCTAGTCTCCGCAGGTCAAACCTCGCGCAGGACGACCAAAGGCAACTCTCGAGGAGCGCACATCTGCTGGTACTGCGAAGTCGACCGGCTCATACGATCGAGTTTCTCGAAGAGCGCGACACGCTCCTCGCCAGTCGACACGTGTGCATGGACATGCTTCGTTCGACCCTTCACTCGAATCTTTGCCTCTGAATCGCCGCGCACATTATGACACCAATGCGGATCCGTCGGCCCACCACCATTGCTTCCTCGCACGACATAACAACCGTCAACCATGAAGTAGGGAAGCCCGCAGCGTCGCTGCGCCCCAGTTTTCGCGCCCTTGGTGTAGAGCAGAAGCGTCGGCTGGTACCCAGTCCCATTCGCCAAAGCGTATTGCTTCGTCATAAGCGAGTAGCCGGTCAGCCAGAGCACGAACGTATCGATCGCGAGTCCGGTCTTGCCCCGCAAGATAATCATGTGCCGATTCCCACCCGACGAGAATTCTTCCTTCTCGGCTGTTGAAGTCGGTCGCTCGTGGTCGGTACTGCCAGAACCTGGCAAATTTTTCGATGTCATATCAATCCTCTCCTGGCGACAATTTCGCGGACTTCGTCGCGCTAGGGACAGCCTCGGCGCTAAACAACACTCGCGCTAGATTTTTTTACACGCACACCCTTAATTGCAAGAATCGCGCTCCAGCCGGATAGCAAAACCAACCCAACTGCTTCTCGGGGCTCCTCATGAGAGGCGACCTGCATCTTGAACGACGTAAAGGCCTCACTCGGCGCACCCACCAGACTCGCTGCTATCGACACGAACCACAACCCAAACACGATCGCCGCCACGGCATTAGGCAGGATGACTACGTGGCCAAGCAGCGCCATTACAGAAAGGCTCGAAGCGAGGGTATATGCGACTATCCAAATATAAGGATCTGGATCGTTCCACTGGACGATCGCCCCAACTAAAAACAAAAATGCAAAGAGTGACGCGAATATGCGCATCCTGGCCGACAGCCTCTTCTGCATTTTACTCCTCGATGCTCCTGCCTAGCACTAGCTCGCCAGCACGGGTATGACGAACATCCCGGCGCCGAGGACAACGCTACCCAATGCAATCGTCGGCAGGTAGGACCATTGCCCCGTCCCTGAAATCCCTCGGCGCTCAGCCCGGATCCCGCGCCAGGCTTCGAGTCCAGCGATGGCTGACCAAAGTCCAGGGACAACAGACCACCAGGGCACGAGCATAAAAAGATAGGCCGCCAACCCCGCCAAACCGATGGCCGCAGTCGCTGCCCCAACCGACGAACTTCCAACCGGCAACAACTGATTCCCCGGACGTCTGAACATCTCGCTGAGCCCTAGTTTCAATACCCAGCAAGCGGGCAGTGCGAGGAAGCATGCAAGTGCCGTAGACGCATCTCGATCGAACAGCCTGAGTCCCTCGGAGCGCAATAGAGCGGCTGCACCAATTGCGGCCGGGCCGAGGCCAATGCCAACGATCCTCGCGTATTCCTGCCCCCGGGCGAGACCATCGTTTTCGAAGCTGAAATGGCCGGTCACGTCCGCCGCCGGAAAGACGCCGCCGTTCGGAAAGAGGCGCGGTACGAAGCTCACATAACGTTCGAATTGCCCGGGAAAGAGCGCGGCAAGCTTGGCCTCTTCTCCTTCGATCGTATCGCGATAGGCGAGCGCCCAAAGTACTAGATAAATGATGCCGACCCAGATCTGTCCGATCACGAAACACGTTCCGAGATCAATGAATAGATTTGCGAGGTAGAAGGGGTTGCGGGAAAACCGATAAGGCCCCGCTGTGATCAAGCGGCGGTTTTGTTCCAGGCACCCCTTCGACCATAGGTGCAGAATGCAGCCAAATGTGATGAGGGCGCCCCCTGCAGCAGCGGTAGCAAAGCCCGGCGTGCCAATAAGACAGCCCACGACGACGAGAATTTTACGCAGGCTCCGTCGACTAATTACCAATGGCCCTCCCCTTTTCCTTTCACAAACCGAGTCTATCGGCCGCAGTCCCAGATGCCACGCATTGGGGTTGCCGCTCTCACCAACCGCGATCTACGCTTGGGCGGAGGTCGTTCATCCCCGCGATTGTAGGAGCATTGATGTCAACTGCCGAAATTGAAATCACCGTACGAGCGCCGCGCTTCGAGCACGCGTCGACGCCGCATAACTGGCTGCCGAATAATCCCGAATTGGGATACAGACTCAATGGCGGCTCGCTCACCCTCCCCTATCTCGAACCCTACCTGATTCGCGTGATGCGAATGGCTCGGGAACAACTCGCGGAGGGGGCAGCGGAGAGCCTCGAGCTTCCCCGGCAAGCGCTCCTACGAGACATCGACCTCTTTAACGGCCAGGAAGCCGCCCACTTCAAAATTCATCGCGCCTACAACGATTTTCTGCGCGAGCGATACGAAGGACTCGAAGCACTCGAAGCCGAACTCGAAGCGGACTTCGCACGCTTCTTGCGCGAAGAATCCCTCGAATGGAATCTCGGCTACTCGGCCGGATTCGAAACAACGGGGATGATGATGGCGGAGCTTTTCTTCGGCGAAGCCGAGCCAGGCATGAAAGATGCGGCCCCTTCAGTCCATGGCCTCTGGGCATGGCACCTCGCAGAAGAATATGAACATCGATGCGTTGCCTTCGAGGTCTTCCGTGCGATGGGCGGCGGATATTTCCGTCGCGTTGAACTCTTCTTCTATCAGGCCCGGCACCTTGCCTCATTTGGAGAAAGAGCCGCCGCGCTGATGATGGAGCAGGACCGTGCAGCTGGGCTCTTACCAGAAGCCACCGAAATCACGCCGGCGCGAAAGCGACTCGCCTCCTCGATGTCCCGAGCCACGCGCTGGCGCGTATTGCGCGGGGTGCTGCCGGGGCACAACCCCCGACGCCATGGGCCGATCGCCGCAGCCGATGCGTTCCTCGCCACCCTCGAGTACGCCTAGCCCTCTAGCCTCGCTCGAGATTCAAGCGCACCGCCGCGATTCTGAGTTACGCACCCAAAAGAAAACGGGGCCGGCAAAATCGCCAACCCCGTATTCGAGATCATCCTACATACGACGCAGCCCCCTAGGCCGCCCGTAGGGACGCGCTATTTCGGGGGCATGCGGATGCCACCGTCCACGCGAATCGTCTCGCCGTTCATGTAGTCGTTCTGGAAAAGCTCAACGACCATCGATGCGAGTTCTTCGCCGCTACCGAGGCGCTTCGGGAAGAGCACATTCTGTCCGAGGTGCGCTTTGAACTTCTCTGAGCCTTCGCCCTCGCCGTAGATCGGAGTGTCTATGAGGCCGGGAGCAATCGTGTTCACGCGAACGCCGATCGCCGCAAGATCTCGCGCGACGGGCAGCGTGAGTCCAACGACGCCACCCTTCGACGCAGAGTAAGCCGCCTGGCCGATCTGGCCGTCGAAGGCCGCGACCGAGGCAAGGTTCACGATCGAGCCGCGCTGGCCGTCATCATCGACAGGCTCGGACTGCGACATCGCTGACGCCGCGAGTCGAAGCACGTTGAACGTACCGATCAGATTCACCTTAATGACGAATGAGAAGGTATTGAGGTCGAAAGGCGTACCATCACGAGCCACCGTACGGGAGGCGCTGCCTAGACCGGCGGCGTTCAGAACTGTGCGAAGCGGGCCGAGTTCGAGTGCTGCATCGACGGCTTTCTGAGCCTGGTCTTCATCGGAGACGTCTGTCTTCACAAACACGCCACCAAGCTCCTTGGCGGCGGCTTCGCCCTTCTCTTCGTTCAGGTCGGCGATGACTACGCGGGCGCCGAGTGCTGTTACGCGCTGTGCAGTCGCGAGACCAATCCCCGACGCACCGCCGGTGATGATTGACGACGTTGCATTCAAATCCATGTTCTTGCCTTCTCCTGACCGCAATCGCGCCGTTCTCCGGCGGGAACCTGCGGTGATGCTTTGGCCTTAAGTGGTTTGGCCGGGTTCGCTCCGCTACGCGGAGCCGCTCCTCGGCGACGTCACATCTGATCAATGTGACGACGCAGAGCCGCCTCTAAGCCCCCAATCGGGACCCGGGCGGCGCCGATCATAGGCGTTCGCCGGCGGCTTGTGTAGCGCTCTCATCGTGTACCCGGCCCTCGCGCTGGACGCCGCGTTCAGCTCCCACACAGGAGCTTATGCCTTGGACCCGATCCCCACGCTCCGCGATTCCAATGACCTCAAGGACGGCGCCTTAGCGCCGTACCTCGAAATGATCGAAGAGGGCCTCACGCGATCGGCGTCTCCACTCTCCACCCTCCACCATTTCATCGCGGGCCTCTCCCGCCCCTGTCGATCGGCGTGACTAGCTACCTAAGGCCCACTAGCACGAGGGCTCGCGGTCCGGGATGGCCGGCGCAAGCCCGCGGGGGGATCGCAGCACGGCCTGTGATTACCGTGCCGCGACCCGGGTCGCACACTCGCATCAAGTGCGGTGACCCGTCCTCGCGTTTTACCTGATCGCACCGCCGAATGCGTCCCCCAGCCTTGCTGAAGGACACCCCTGTATCCGGCGACGCGAGCAATCCTCCCTCGCGCCTCACGCATAACAACAAGTTCCGAACCAAATAGATACAAAATTCGTAAGCGCGGATAAATTCTACGAACGGTTTCCTTTCGGCGATCTGTGCGCGCCTGAGACTCTTCCTGACGGAGACTATTCTGACGTATCGTCATTTTCGTGTTTAAAAAACCATTCTTAATTCACTACAACTCTCTCTGAACTAACAATCGCATTAGGGCATGGGTGCAAATAGGCCCAAATACGAAAACGCCCCGGCCGAGAAGGCCGAGGCGTCAATCATTCTCCGGGTCGCCTAAGCCACCCGGAGTCTTTGCAGGTCGCTTACTGGATCGTAGCGATCAGCGGGGCGATGAGCAGCGAAACGACGCTCATCACCTTGATCAGGATGGCCACGCCCGGGCCCGACGTATCCTTGAAGGGATCGCCGACCGTGTCGCCGACAACCGCCGCCTTATGTGCATCGGAACCCTTCGGGTGGCCTTCGAGTTGGCCCGCTTCGATGTACTTCTTGGCGTTGTCCCAGGCACCACCGGCATTCGCCATGAAGAGCGAGAGCGAGGCGCCGACAGCGACAGAGCCCGCGAGCATGCCCGCGAGTGCGGCCGGGCCCATCAGGAAGCCGATACCGACGGGAGCGAGAATCGCCACGCAACCGGGAAGGACCATCTGAGAGAGCGCCGCCTTGGTGGCGATGTCGACGATTGCCGCGCCTTCCGGTTCGGCGTTGCCTTCGCGGAGACCAGGGATCTCGTTGAACTGACGAATGATCTCCTCAATGATGGCCTGTGCAGCCTTGCTGACCGCGATCATCGTCGAAGCGCCAACCGCATAGGGTAGACATGCACCGAGAAGAAGGCCGATCAGGATCGGTGCGTCATCAAGCTTGAGTACGAGAGCTTCCATGCCCTCGCTGACTCGCACGTGGTTCACTTCAAGGATGAAGGCGCTGAAGAGCGCGAGCACCGTCAGCGTTGCCGAACCGATGGCGAAGCCCTTACCGATGGCTGCCGTCGTGTTGCCGACCGAGTCGAGCTCGTCCGTGATGTCGCGAACTTCTTTGCCGAGGCCACTCATCTCGGAGATGCCACCTGCATTGTCCGAGATCGGCCCATACGCATCGACCGTCATCACGATCGCCGTGCCAGCGAGCATGCCGACCGCGCCCATCGCGATACCGAAGAGGCCCATGCCTTCCGGCATGACAGCGTTGGCGACGAAGCCCACAATAGCGACGACGAAAAGAGAGACGACCGTCGATTCCATCCCGACCGCGAGGCCCTGGATGATGCCGGTGCCGGCACCCGTCTTAGTCGACTCGGCGATTCGCGTCACCGGAGCCGCAGCCGTGTAGTACTCGGTGATCAAGCCGATAATGGCGCCGCCAATGGCGCCGGCTGCAAGGGCGTAAGTCACTGCCTGGCTAACACCTAGCATCGGCATAATGATGTAAGCCACGATGCAGATGATGATCGAGGGAACGATCAGCGCGGCACGAAGAACCATCGCCGGCGCATTTTGGCGAAGTGCGCGAGCGATGAAGATGCAGACAACAGAAACAAGGAGGCCAACGCCGGCCAGGAAGATCGGGAGCGTCACGGCGAGCGCACGTGCGTCGCCCGCGCTCTGTCCGCCGGTAAAGATGCTCATCACGTGGGCAGAGTCGGCGGTGAGTGCGATCGCCATCGTCGCAACGATTGCGGCCACGAGGGATTCATAGATGTCAGCGCCCATTCCAGCCACGTCGCCGACGTTGTCACCCACATTGTCAGCAATGCCGCCCGGGTTGCGCGGATCGTCTTCCGGGATCCCTTCGACAACCTTCCCGGCGATGTCCGAGCCGACGTCAGCAGCCTTCGTATAGATGCCGCCGCCGATGCGCGAGAAGAGTGCGATTGAGGAAGCGCCCACCGCGAAGCTGTGAAGCACGGTCGCTAGGTGCGCGTCTGCCGCGTAGACGTAGTAGAGACCGCCGAGGCCGAGAATCGCTGTGGCTGCCACAAAGAGGCCCATCACTGCGCCGCCGTCGAGGGCGGTCAGCAATGCGTTGGGCATGCTGCCTTCGCGCGCTGCCTGACACGTTCGCACGTTGGCGAAGGTCGCAGCCTTCATTCCGACGAAGCCGGAGAAGAGCGAGAGGAAAGCGCCAAAGAGGAAGCAGAGCCCAGCCAGGAGACCGGTTCCCTGACCCTGGAAGGCGAAGTAGAGGAGCACAAAAACGGCGGCCGAGTAGACCGCAAGCACCTTATATTCACGAACGAGGAAGGCCATCGAGCCTTCCCGGATATACCGGGCAATCATGTTCATCGTGTCAGTGCCTTCGGGAAGGCCCTTAACACGGAAGTAGAAGAACACGGCCACTAGCAGGCCGAGCAAGCTGGCTCCAAGGGAGATCTGCGTTAGTTGTGCGATCAAATCACTCATCGTCGATTCCATCCTATATTGCGTGTGCGCAGCGGGCGAAGCGTTCGCCTCACCATGTCATCGCGGCGGGTCGGTGACCCGTCACGTAGTGTCTTCACTCAGTCGCCAGCTCGTGCCGGTTCCCTTCGTGGGCTCATTCTGCTCGATTATTACTCCGCCCAGCTTGCGCCGATTCCCCTAGAAACCGAAGTGGGCCGAGGGTCGGAATAATCCGATTCGGTCACTCGTTCTTGGTGAATCGCAGCGCCAACAGGGGCCGAGGTCGCTCTCGATCGAATACAGGATCGCCTTCGATCTGCGAGTCAAAACTCGTTGGGGGCAGTTGAGTCGCTCATTCAACTTCGCTGACCCGGAGTCCATGCTTCTCTTCTTCGCCATCCATCCAGCAAGCAGTGCAGCGAGTGTCGGTCGAAGCGGTTCAGGTCGAACAGTGATCTCCGAAAAAAACCATCCCAGGGGACAGGGTGGTGCGGTTCCGGAGGGCACAAAATGGCGCAGGAGATGAACGATCTCGGCCAGTTGATTAGCGATTCCCGGGGGCGGGGGCAAGAAATTCGCCTTGAAATTTCAAGGCGTTGCGATGCCCCCGCGCGAGCGGCATGCATGTTGGACAGCTGAAGCCGGCCCCATTTGGCGGCTAGCAAAGCCGAGGTATACCCCGGGGGACTCCAGGCGGATTACCCGGCCCAAAAGCGGATAGAAGCGCTCTCTCAGACGCTCCTGAGGAGTCCTTCGGACGAAATAGTCCGAGGCGGTGCGTAGCCACCTATCCCGCGGAGGAGCTTGCCCGAGAAACAACTATCCGCGACGACCATTTCATGCTTCGCCCGCAGCCCCGGAATCTCTCGGGCGTTCGGGGACGGGGAGTCTGAAAAAATCGAGCCAAGCGCAG
>DGPZ01000002.1:713-32574 GCA_002390675.1 Deltaproteobacteria bacterium UBA4427 | reverse complement strand
TTCGTCACGCGCTCGATCGGATCCACTACGAGTTCGACGTTAGGCAGATTAAAGGCCTGTAGGTAACTGTTTGAGGCCAGCGGTCGCTTTGAACCGAACGGATGGTCGGGTGTCATCTGAGCGCGAAGGGCTGGATCCTCGATCACCAGCAGCGCGTCTCGCCCCATATCCTCGGCTGCCTTAAAGAACCCAGGCTCTAGATAAGTCAGCGACATTTCAACGACGTTGAAGAGCTGCGTCCGGCTCTCTTCCATGAGCTCCGGCTTGTCCTTGAATGCCTTCTTTTGCTCGTCGTCGTACGGAACATTCGCTTTGGGCAGCACCCAGTTAGGCGTTCGCTGGAACACGTGGAGTTGCCCGAGCTTCGGCACGATTTCCGGGACGAACTGAACCGCACTCGCGGCGCTACCGATCACGGCGACTCGCTCATCCGTGAAGTCGTGATCGTGATTCCAAGCTGCCGAATGCCACGTCGTTCCTTCAAAGGAATCGAGTCCCGGGATATTAGGATTGGCCGGCTTGCCGAACATACCAACCGCACTCACGACAAACTGAGACTCGACCTCTTCACCCGTATCGAGAAAGAGGCGCCATCTAGCCGACTGTTCATCCCACCGCGCCGATTTCACGCCCACGCCAAGTCGCAAATGCGGATCGACGCCATTCTCACGAGCCACGCGCTCGAGGTACTCACGGATCTCGGTATGCGGCGGGTAGGGCCGGGACCAATCCGGGTTCGGTGCGAAGGAATAACAGTAGAGATGAGCAGCAATATCGCACTCGACCCCAGGGTAGGTGTTGCGCTGCCAGGTCCCACCGACGCGAGGCTCACGATCGAAAATCAGGAAGTCATCCTGCCCACGTTCGAGTAACTTAATGCCCGTGCAGAGGCCGCCGGCTCCAGCGCCAATAATTGCAAATCTTGTCTTGATGAGTTCGGGCACGAAATGATCTCCTGGCAATTGGGTAGGGATCCATATTGTGCACAAACAAAACGCCCCTGAAACCCACAGAATCGCACCCTTCCCGGGCCGAAAGACCGGCAATCCAGGCTCTCCTCCAAGACTCCAAACTGAACTCGGAGGGCAAGCCTTAAATTCTCTCTCTCACTATGCTCCGCCCGCCAATTTAGGAGAGTGAATATGAGCGCAATAGCTACAGAAGAGCCTGTGCCGACGGATACAATGCTCCGCACCCCGGAGCAGGAACAGGCCGAGAAGGGGCTAAACGTCGCGCCCGCCGCAGACCTCGCCCTCGACGAAATCAACCCGCTCAATGCGCATCTGTTCCGGGAGAACCGCTGGCACGACTACTTCAGCCGACTCCGCGCGGAAGACCCCATCCACTTCAATGAACTAGATAGCGCGGGCCGATATTGGTCCATCTCGAAATACGAAGACATCAAATCTGTTAGTTCCGACCCTAAGACCTACTCCTCGGCTCAGGGAATCACGCTGGGCTTCAGCCCTGGCCGCGATGCCCCGCTGCTCTTTCCGCCGAGCAGCCCGTCCTTCATTTCTCAGGACGGCGAGGGGCATGATGACCAGCGCAAGACTGTCCAGCCATCCGTCGCGCCTCGAAACCTGGCAAAGCTTGAACCGATCATCCGAGAGCGCACGATCAGCGTCCTCGAATCGCTTCCAGAAGGCGAGGGATTTGATTGGGTCGACAACGTCTCAATCGAGCTGACGACCATGATGCTCGCGACCCTCTTCGACTTTCCTTTCGAAGACCGCCGAAAACTAACAAGATGGTCGGATATCGTCTTCGCGATCCCGCAGCCCGGCGGCGTCGTCGAAACTCAAGAGCAGAAGCATGACGAACTGATGGAGTGCGTTGCCTACTTCACCGAGCTTTGGAAAGACCGCCGAGCAAACCCCGGCAACGACCTCGTATCGATGCTTGCCCATGGCGAAGCCACAAAGCACCTCTCCGCCGCAAACCATCTCGGCAACCTTCTCCTTCTCATAGTCGGCGGAAACGACACGACGCGAAACACCATGTCCGGCAGCGTCTACGGACTCAATCAATACCCCGACCAATACGACAAGTTGATCGCCGATCCGACTCTCGTGAAGAAGATGGTGCCGGAAATTATTCGATGGCAGACGCCGCTTGCCTACATGCGACGGACGGCCACTCAGGACGCTGAACTCGGTGGAAAGTCCATCAAAAAAGACGACCAACTTCTGCTCTGGTACATCTCCGGCAATCGCGACGAAGAAGTCTTTGAGAATGCCGACGCAATTGACATCGAACGATCGAATGCCGGCCGCCACCTCTCCTTCGGCTGGGGCCCCCACTTCTGCATGGGAAGTCGTATGGCCGAATTACAGCTGAAAATTCTTTGGGAAGAAGTCCTTGGTCGCTTCGAGCGCATTGAAGTACAAGCCGAACCGGAGCGGACTTTGTCTTCCTTCGTGAAGGGTTATACGCACCTGCCTGTGACTGTTAAGCGCAAATAGGCGGCTCTGATCCGGATCAGTCTGAGCTTAAATTCTCAACACAGCGCACCACTTCGCGCTGATACTCCTTGCCGCGTTCGTTCAAGATGTCCAACATATTAAGCGAGGTCGGCACGTAGCCAAAGCCGATGTCGTGGCGCGGATGCCACTGAAAGATTGATCCGCCAAGGCCCATCCATCCGAAGAAGCCCTGCCTCCCGTCGTTGAGTGCACGACCGAGCACGCTTTCCTTCTGGCCCTTCGACGTCTCGTCGACGAACTCATTCACGCCGCCCTGTGAGAAAACCGAGGGCATGATGCTCATGTCGGCGAATACGGTATCTCCGTGCAGCGCATCCCAACCCTTCACACTTAGATACTGCCGGCCGTTCCAAGATCCACCGCCAGAAAGCATTGCGGCGATTTTGGCCAACCCTCTCGCCGTACAATTCGCATTAGCAGACGGCGTCTCGCCCATGACGACCGCGGGATCGTTGAAATTGCCTAGACCCGTCATACCCTTGAAGGGCGGCGGAGCGCTTCCCACGGTCGCACGTCGCGCACCGACAATGATGCGTGCCAGTCTTCCTATTAGTTGGAAGATATTCCGCTCGATCCGCCGTCCCAAAAAGTGCGGCTTGAGGCTCTCCAGAAACGTGAATAGAAATCCGAGCGGGACGACCGGAGTGATGCGTGTCAGGTCCTCTTCTCGAACACCGATCATAGCGTCGGCCTCGAGCGGACCGCTCACATCCTCCCGTAGAAACTCGCCGATCGTGCGACCCGCCGGGTCGGCTCGGCGAAAGATCTCATTCGCGACCCAACCTCTCGTGATGGCGTGATATTCCCGGTGGCTCGCAGGCGGCTTCGGGAATCGTGAGGTTTGAGCCTCTATGACACTGCCCACGAGGTTCTTCTTAATGTTTTGCGTATGAAGGTCTTCCGGCGAAAGCGACGTATCAAAAGCAGCGAGCCCCGCTTCATGACGCATGAGATCCGCGACGATTAGGTCGCCCTTGCCGTTCGCCGCGAACTCGGGCCAATAGGTGCTGATCTTCTCTTTGTAGTCGAGGTGCCCCTGATCCACGAGCGTAGCTATCGCGAGCGCCGCGAGACTCTTCCCGCTACTGAAAATATTCACGAGGGAATCTGGCGAAAACGTGTCATCGCCTATCGCTGACGCCCAAAGGTCAACGACTCGCACACCTTTGTGATAGACGCAGAGCTGGGTGTTCCGCTCTTCTAACGACTCCATGTTATGCACATAGAGTTGGCGAACGGATTCGAACCCGGGAGCGACCGTTCCTTCGATTCTGAGTTGGTTCTTGTTTTGGCTCGTCATCCATCTTCCCGAATTTGCTCACGAAATTGGCTCCGGAGCTTGGAGGCTTCGTATAGTCGCAGAAAATCTGCTGACTAAAACTTGTAATCCCATTCTAAAATGGAAGAATCCACTTATGGCCCCGCCCCGAACCGCCCTAGAGCTCCGTCCTGCCCGCAAGCTCGCCGCCCAAGAACAGGCGCGAAACGCTCGAAAGAGCGCGTATCAAAGCCTTGTCATCGAAGCGGCGGGGTCCGCATTCTCGCGCCAAGGCATTCCTCAGACGAAGATGGAAGACCTCGCCCACGAGGCAGGCATCTCTCTCGGAACGCTCTACTCCGTATATAAGGGCAAGGCTGAGATCGTAGACGCGCTTCATGAGTCGCGCCTCAAGGAGATCCACTCGGCCTCCGTCGATGCGGAGATCGCCCAGGCTGGCCCCTTCGATGCGCTCCTCGCGGGTAGTCGCGCCTACCTCACGTACTTTATGAAGCGCCCGGATTATCTTCGGATGTACCTCGACGACGGCGCCAATTGGGGTGTGCGTAATTCGATGGACCGTGAATCTAGGCGCGCGGCGGTCTGGGCAGATGGCGTGGCCCAGCTCGCTTCCATCTTCGAACGCGGAATAGCCGACGGCGTATTCGAGCCCGGTTCACCCAACCGCCTAGCACGGGTCATGCTCGCCATGCAGCAAGTTGTCCTTGCCGACTGGTTCGAGGACGGCATGTCCGACTCGGCCGAAGAGCTGCTCAACGAAGTTGAGGTTTTGCTTCGCCGCACATTCTGCACGCTGGACCATAGACAAGCCTAATGACCGCGTGCGTTGCCCACCTGGCGCCACACGTCTAGTTCTTCTAATTCGTAGAGAGGAAAACACAATGAGCGATCAGCCCCGACCGAAGACCGTGAGTGGCGCGAAGCCCGAAATCGGCCACTACGACGACTTCATGGAGCACGCGGCCCACTTTCTATACCGCGCCTATCAAGAGTGCGGCGAATTGGCGGAGTTCGATTTATTCGGCGCGAAGCATGTCCTCTTGTCGAGCGCCGATGCGCAGGAAGCCGTCTACCGTGCAAGCGACGACCAAGTCTCGGCAGCCGCGCCGTATCAGTACATGGTTCCGGTCTTCGGCGAGGGGATTCAATACGGAGCGCCCGTTGAAACAGAGCGCCAGCAGGTCCGCTTCATGTCTGACGGACTCCGCCCCAAGCGGATGAAGACCTACGCTCAAGTCATCGCCGAAGAAGTCGAGGATTACATCTCCGATTGGGGCGATGAAGGCGAGAAGGAATTCCACGACACGTTCAAGGAGCTTGTACTTCGCACGTCGACCCATTGCCTAATGGGCAGCGAGTTTCGACATCGGCTCAACGACGAATTCGGCGAGCTTTTCGAGCAGCTCGAGCACGCCATCTCGCCTGAGGCTGTCATCGACTACCAGTCTGAGGCCGAGGCCTTCTCCACGCGGGACGAAGCGCGCGCGCGTTTGCAAGAAATGTTAATGAAGTCCGTAAACGAGCGCCTCGCAGCAAACGCTGCAGGCAACGAGCCTCCCACGGACATGCTGCAGAGCTTTCTCGACGCACGGTACAAAGACGGCGAAGCCATGGATCACGAGCTGATTCCTGGCATGATCATCTGGATCATGTTCGGCGGCTTTCACACAAGCTCAAACACCGCCGCCTGGGCCTGCCTCGAACTCGCGCGGCATCCGCAGTACCAGCGCGAAGTCATCGAAGAAGTCGACAAGGTTTACGGCAACGGCGAAGACCTCTCCTTCGCGGCACTGCGAGAGCTTCCGATCACGGAGGGCTTCGTGATGGAGACTCTGCGCCTTCATCCGCCGCTTCTCACGCTTATGCGTCAGGTTGTAAACCAGCCTTTTGAGTACAAGGGGAACGTCTTCGAGGTCGGAACCAATCTCGTGATCTCGCCCTACGTGTCTCATCGACTGCCCGAGCACTTCCCCGATCCCGAACGCTTCGATCCACATCGCCCCCAGCCGGATCATCTCTTCGCGCTCATTCCCTTTGGCGGGGGTAGGCGGAAGTGCGTGGGCAACGCCTTTGCATTCCTTCAAGTTAAATCGATCTTGACCGCCCTACTCTCTCGATACGAGCTGTCTTTAGTCGATGCCCCGGAGAGCTATCGCGAAGTAATGCCTTCGCTGATCCTACGGCCCAGTAGCCCGTGCAACCTGCGCTACACGCGACGGAAGTAGCAATTATGAAGATCGTTGCGGACCTAGATCTATGTCAGGGACATGGGATGTGCGAAGACACGGCACCCGAAGTATTTCGCGTAGTTGAGTCAGAAGACGGGTCCTACGACCAAGTCGAAATCATCCTGCATGAACCTGATTCGGGGCTGCACGAGAAGGTCGACTCTGCAGTGCGATACTGCCCCAATCGGGCGCTAAAAATTCAATAGCTTCAATTCAGCACAAGGGGATCGCGTGTCCGCAAAATCGTTATCGCTTCGCACGCGGGGGACTCTCTACTCGCGTCATCTTCTCACAGCGCTAGGCGCGAGCCTCGTTGTTGTTTTCGCGGCAGCCTGCGATCACCGAGACGACTCTGGGTCAGTAGTCGATTACAAAGGCCCGCTCGGCGGATGGTCCCAAGTCGGCGGCGACAGTTCCGGAAATCGTTACTCGCCTAATACTCAGATCAATAGAGATAACGTCAAGCACCTCAAGGAAATCTGGCGCTTCGAGAGTGGCGATGTCACTCCCGCCACGTCGCTGCAGGTGACTCCAATCTTGGTGGAGGATCAGCTCGTCCTCTGTACACCACGAAACCAGATCGTTTCAATTGACGCCGAGACCGGCGCGGAACGATGGCGCTTCGATGCGAAGCCCAACCTCAAAGGCATCTACAATCCCCTCTGTCGTGGCGTAGCTCAGGCGCGAGTCGAGCCAAGCAATACGACGAACGACGACAAATGCACAACACGCATCTACCTAGGAACTCTCGACGCTCGCCTAATCGCGCTCGACGCCGAAACCGGCACGCCCTGTGAGGGCTTCGGCGAAGGCGGCACGGTCAACCTTTTGGCCGGCATAGGCGAGACCCGCGACGCCGAGTACTACATGACTTCGCCGCCCGTCGTGTCGAATGGAATCATCGTTACCGGCGCCTGGGTCACCGACGGCCAGAGAGTCGACGCGCCCGGCGGCGTGATCCGCGGCTGGGATGCGCGAACCGGCGAACTCGTTTGGGCATGGGATCCTGTCGCAGAAGACGCCAACCCGGTCACGGCGGAAGACGTAGCGAAGGGCGCGACCTACACACGTGGCACGGCGAACGCTTGGTCCCTGCTGTCGGCCGATGATGCACTTGGCCTCGTCTATCTCCCCATGGGCAATGCGGCCCCGGACCACTACGGTGGTGAGCGAAAAAACCTCGGGCGCTATGCGAGCGCGGTGGTCGCACTCGACATAGCAACCGGCGAACTCATTTGGGACTTCAAGACGGTCTATCACGATGTATGGGACTACGATGTCGCCTCACAGCCCGTGCTCTATACACATCCGGGCGGCGAGAACGGGCAAGGCATTCCCGCGCTCGCCCAGGCGACGAAGATGGGGCACGTTTTCTTGCTTGACCGCCGAACAGGCGAGCCGCTCTTTCCAGTCGTTATGCGGCCCACGCCTCAAGGCGGCATCACCGGCGAAGTTATCGCGGCACAACAACCCGTCCCGACGCTTCCCCCGCCGCTCCATCCCCATTCACTCCCCGACGACGACGTCTGGGGCCTCACGCCGATCGACCGCGCACAGTGCCGCAAGCTTGTAGCAAGCCTGCGGAACGACGGCATATTCACACCACCCTCCGCAGAAGGATCGATCGTCTTCCCCGGACTCGGTGGCGGAATTAACTGGGGTTCGCTCTCCGTCGACGACCGTCAAGGGCGCCTCGTCGTCAACTCCATGCAGAACCCCTTCATCGTCCAACTCGTCGCACGCGAAGAAGTGGGCGACAGCCTCGACGGCACCGATCTTGTTGGAGCCCAGCCCCAAGAGGGCACTCCCTACGTAACGGTCCGCGCCCCCCTTCTCTCGGATTGGGGCATGCCTTGCACGCCCCCTCCTTGGGGCCTCCTCACGTCCATCGACCTAGCAAGCGGCCAGATCGAGTGGCAGAGGCCGCTTGGGAACCTGCGCGAACTCGCACCCGCTTTCGGTCGCTTCTTCGAATGGGGCACGCCTAACCAGGGCGGGCCAATTCAAACCGCCGGCGGCCTAGCGTTTATTGGTGCGACCATGGACCGAACTTTCCGCGCCTTTGACACCGAGACGGGTGAGGAACTCTGGAGTGCGCTCCTGCCGACTTCTGCTCACGCGACTCCCATGACCTATCGGGTAGATCCAGAGGGACGACAGTTCGTCGTCGTCGCGGCGGGCGGACATGCGCCGCTTGGATCGCCGAGCGACGACGCGATTGTCGCCTTCGCATTGCCAAGCGAGGACTGATTCTCGCACCGGTTGAAGTTCGCTTTGCCCCTCGACCGCCTCCTAATCGCTTCGGAGCCGACTCCCAATCCCCGCCCATCCGTGGCAACGTCCGTGCGGACCCTCCGGCCTAGCTTCCCCGAAGCTTCGACCTAAAAGGACAAGTCGTGCGCACATTCCTGACTCTTATCGGCATTCTTCTCCTAGTCGCGACCGTTTCAATTTGGATGAAGGGCAGCGGATCCTTCGGCACAATTGACGGCGTTCGAGTCGAGCCGACGGGCGGAGTACGGCCAGACGAACGCGTCGCTGCTGTCGCCGCGGACCAACGCCTCGCGGCTCACGCAATCGGTGCACCCGCCGAGAAGCAGATCCTCTTCGGGGATCTACACGTCCATACGACGCTCTCCTCGGATGCGTTCATGATGAATCTGCCCATGCTAGGTGGTGCGGGTGCGCTCAGCCCTGCAGACGCATGCGATTTCGCGCGCCACTGTGCCGCCCTCGATTTCTGGTCAATCAACGATCACGCCAACGGTCTCTACCCCGAAGATTGGAGAAATACAGTCGACGCGATCCGTGAATGCAACGCACGATCGGGCGACGCACAAAACCCTGACACCGTCGCGTTCCTGGGTTGGGAATGGACCCAAGCGGGACTCACGCCCGGCGAGCACTACGGGCACAAGAACGTCGTCCTTGCCCATACCGATGACGAGCGCATACCGACACGGCCGATTGCCGCCAAGCAGGGCGGGCTACTCATGCAGTCGGCCTCGCCCTTCGTTCGCGGTGGCCTAGCACTCGTCGACGACCGATTTAGCGATCTCTCGCGCCGAATCGCCGACTACACTGATGCTCCATATTGCGGCGCGGGACACGTGCGCGAGCTTGATCCGAATTGCCGTGAGGTCGCAACAACACCGCCCGAGCTCTTCCGAAAGCTCGACGAGTGGGGACACGACGCGATCGTAATCCCCCACGGCACCGCCTGGGGTGTCTATACGCCGCCTGGGTCGAGCTGGTCCAAGCAGCTCAAGGGCGTGATGCACGACTCCGACCGCCAGACCCTCCTTGAGGTCTACTCGGGTCATGGAGATTCCGAGGTCTACCGCGATTGGCGAGCCGTATCGACTAACGCAAACGGCGATTTAATATGCCCCGAGGAGCGAACCAACTACCTTCCCCCCTGTCGACAAGCAGGCAAAATTATTGAGCGCCGATGCCTGGCAGAGGGCGCCTCTCCAGATGAATGCGCCGCGCGCGCAGAGACCGCTCGCCAGAACGCGGTCGTGGCCGGGAAAGATTACGTCGTCACGATCGAAGGGAGCAACGCTTCCGACTGGCTAGACGCAGGACAATGCAGGGACTGCGCCCAGCCTTCCTTCAACTACGTATCGACGGGATCCGCACAGTACATCGCTGCGATCAGCGATTTCGACGACGACCCTAATGTGCCTCGACGCTTCAGAATGGGCTTCATGGCATCGAGCGACAATCATTCCGCGCGACCCGGCACGGGTTACAAAGAACTCCGCGCTATGAGCGACGGAGGCTTCGACCGACCCGAAGAAGGCTTGTCTTTCATTCGAGAACTAAGAGCGGGCGAAGGCGATGAAGAACGGCCCATGCCCGCAGAGTCGACTGCCGTCATCATTGGCGAGACCTCCCCCTTCACTGCGCTCGCGGACGTCGAGCGAACGGGATCCTTCCAATATACGGGTGGGCTCATAGCAGCCCACGCAGCCGGTCGTGATCGCGACTCGATTTGGAACGCTCTCGAAAACAACACCGTCTACGGCACGAGCGGCCCACGGATTCTTCTTTGGTTCGAACTGATGACCGAATCGGGCCCAATGCCCATGGGCACCGAGATCGAAACCACCGAAATCCCAACCTTCCGCGTCCGCGCTGTCGGTTCGCATGAGCAAAAGCCCGGCTGCCCACAAGACTCTCTCGACGCACTTGGCCCCGAACAGCTCGAACGCCTTTGTCTCGGCGAATGCGCGAACCCAAGCGATGTGCGGAGGCCAATCGAGCGAATCGACGTTATTCGGATCCGTCCGCAGACCTTCGAAGGTGAGGACATAGCAAGTCTCGTTGAGGATCCGTGGCGCAGTTTCGAGTGCGACGGCAATCTAACAGGATGCTCCGCCACCTTTTCAGATACTGAATTCCAAACGAGCGGCCGGGATGCAGTCTACTATGCGCGGGTTTTCGAAACGTCTAAGCCAACCGCGAACGGAACGCCCCTCAACTGCGAACAGGACGCAGAGGGCAGATGCCTCGAGGTCGTCAGCTGCGAAGATACGGGCGACTGCCTGGGGCTGGATCGGCCGCGTGCGTGGTCATCACCGATTTATGTTGATCACCCGGAGGCACGGCGGAGGCGGTGAAAAAATCGGGGGGCGGGGCGAACACAATCTCTACGCAACCTGTGCAGACGAAGTGAGGCTATGTCGATCTAGGGTTGATTTAGCGTTGAGCGTTCCTAGATCCTTTGATCGATGAATTGCACTAAGCCGGAACCGTCTCCAGCGAATCAAGATCAATCAAAATTTGCGTGAGTCGAAGAATATTTTCTTCCGTAATCTCGCGCCCGTAATTGGCAGTCGGGCAAGTTAACCAACCGATCACGAGTCCCCAGTACGCCGACTGGCGATGAAGCAGCCAGGCCTCATCCATAGTCGGGACTTTGGCAACGCCGCCCCGGTCAAGTTCCCCTAGATAAAATTCGATCAGCTCGCGCTCATGCTTCCGTCGATCCTCGACCGAGAGCGCGGTCGTGAGGATATAGGTCAAGTCACGGCTATAGCAGCCACGGAGTGAGAGCTGAAAATCGAGAAGGCCCGTCTCGTCGCCCGCCGTTAGGTATGTATTTCCGAGATGCGTATCTCCATGCAGCAAAGTCCGTGGGCCCTGCTCAAGCGGGCCCGCCGCAATTTTCAACATATCTTCGTGAAGATCCGGCACCGAGCGGCCGAGTGGCTCAAGTATTTCTGCGCGCCAAGGCTCAGCTTCGATATGCCCCATAATTGCCGGGACAAGTCCCTTGAAGAGCTCCTCCATCCCACCGCCCTTGGGTGTGGCCATCCAAGCGAAATCGCTCTCGAGCTTCGGGCTTTCCCAATACTTGGCATGAAGTGCCGCCAAGTTCCGCAGCAGCGACCGAATCTGCCCCATCGACGTAGGCATCGTCACATTCGGAAAGACGACACCCCGATCGGCCAAATCCTCCAGCACAATCCCGAACTGGCCGGAGTCTGGATCGAAGAGCGCGCCGTAGTAGGCGGGCGTCTCGAAAGGCACGTGGGGTTTTATCTCGCGGTAGAAGCGAACTTCGGTCTCGTACATCACTGCCGGCGCATGCGGCGCCACAAGCATCGTCTTGAGAACGACTCGCCGAGGAAGTCCCTCTGCGGCCGCAGCCGATGCGCCCTCTTTTGAATATTCGAGATTAAGGATGACTCGATCTGCGGTCGAAGCTTGACCCGTCGCGGCGTAGAAGGCTTGCACGACCTCAAGGTCGGTCACGACGAGCCCCGGGCGGTCGACGGACATCGCCGCAGTGAACACACTCGGCGTGAGGTCGCTTGGATCTGTTGGGAACTTAATTTCGGTCAGAGGCTGCATAGAAGTGCTCCAGTGCGCTTGGGCCTCAGTCGACCCGAATTCGGTACGCCATTACGGTAGACAGATTTTGCGCCCCTTGCTCGGAGCCCAGCAGTCGGCTGAGTGATTGAGCGACTGAGAGTTGCTTGGCTTCGAGGCCCTCCTGCGCGATGTTCGGCATCCGCCGCATCTCGAAACCCCGGCGTAAGGAGTACCGATGCCCTTCAGCGCCGTGTCTACAACGGATGACGTTGTTTCTGGAATCCGCCTCGACGGAAAGCACGTCCTCATCACTGGCTCGACCGGCGGGCTCGGGATCGAAACCGCGCGAGCACTCGCCTCGATCGGCGCATCGGTCACGATCTCCGGCCGCAACTCGGACAAGATCGCGGCCGCACTCGCGACGCTGCGCGAGCAGCTTCCCGAAGCGACTTTCGATTCCCTCGAAGTCGACCTCGCTTCGCTGTCGAATATCGCGGATGCAACAAAGACCTTTATTGATCGCGGGCAGTCGGTCGATCTACTGATTAACAATGCTGGCGTCATGATGTGCCCCGAAAGCCAGACGGCGGATGGGTTTGAGATGCAGTTCGGCACGAACCACCTCGGGCATTTCGCATGGACGGCGCAGTTGATGCCGGCTCTCGCGCAAGGCGCGCGCGTTGTCACCCTTAGTTCGGCAGCGCATCTTCGTGGGTCGGTCGACCTCGACGACCTCAATTGGAAGGCGCGCGACTATGATCCGAATCTTGCCTACGCCCAGTCCAAGACCGCGAATATCTGGTTCGCGTCAGAGTTCCAACGACGCTTCGACGGCCGCCTACTCTCGCTGTCGGTTCATCCTGGCGTGATTGAGACTGACTTGGCCCGCCATCTACCCGAGGCGGTCGTTGCCGCGATGCGCATCAACTTCAAGGAGGCCGGGATCATTCCGAAGAACGTGGCACAGGGAGCTGCAACATCCGTGTGGGCCGCTACCTCTTCGGATCTACTCGGGCATGGCGGCGCTTATCTCCTCGATGCTCAGATCGCCACGCCGGTCACGGAAGAGGACCCGCGAACGGGATACGCGCCTTGGGCCTATGACGTTGCCGGAGCGGGACGACTCTGGACGCAATCCGAAGAGCTGACAAGCGTCGCGTTCGCCTAATAAACTAATATGTCAGAAACCATGAATCGATTCGACAGAGACACCACAGTCACACCCTCAGGCAATGGCCGATACGAAGTTTTGATCGACCGCGGCTGGTGGATCATCCGTGGCCCAAACGGCGGATACATCGCAGCCATTCTCGCAAAGGCGGCCGAGCACGCTGCCGCCGATACGAATAAGCCTTTGCGTTCGCTTACGATTCACTTCCTGCGCCCGCCGCAGGAAGGCCCTGCCCATGTCGAGACCGTGGTCGAACGTATAGGCCGAACCCTTACGACGGTCACGGCTCGACTCATCCAGAATGGCAAACTTCAGGCGCTCGCTACGGCGGCGCATGCCGTCCCGCGCGAGATGGATGGGTTCGTCCACGTAAAGATGCCCGACGTCAGGCCGCCCGGAGAATGCGCCACCCGAGAGCATCCAACAGATCGAGACATGCCATCGCTTCACGATCGCTACGAACAACGCTTCGCGATTGGCCCGGCGCCGTTCTCAGAAGAAGCGCGAACACGCGAGGCAAGGACCGGTGGGTGGATTCGCTTAAGAGAGCCGCGCCCCTGGGACACGGCAGAGGTTGCGGCGATCAGCGACGCCTGGCCTCCGGCTGTATTCGCTTCGCGCGATATGCCGCCCACTTCCGGAGGCGTGCCGACCGTTGACCTAACAGTGCATATTCTCGCGCCGGAAGCATTGGCGAGCCTTAAGCCTGACGCGTTTTTACTCGTGGACTTCACGACCCGTGCGGTTCAAGGCGGGTACTTGGAAGAAGATGGCGAGATTTGGAGTGAGGACGGGCGGCTGTTGGCGCAGGCACGACAGGTTGGCGTCGTGTTGTAGCTGTCGCCCGCGTCCCGGGTATTCGAGAAGATCACGCGACCCGTGCAATAGGCGATGGCTCTGCACTCATAAGACATAACGATTCTCTAGCAAGCCACGATCAACTCGAAAGAGCGCGCATTGCCCTCGGCGCCTCTCATCTTCGAGCCTCCACTCCAATCATGTAGAGTCGGGAGATGCAAACAATCGATTTAGAGGCCGGGGCGGGCGGCGGCGAAAACGATGTTCGCGAAAGAGCCGCCGCGGCCTACCGCTCTCGGTGGGAGGCAGAACCCGATCGCGTTCTCTTTGCACCCGGACGGATCAACCTGATCGGCGATCACACAGACTATTCCTTGCTGCCAGTTCTCCCCATGGCGATCCAGCGGGGAATCGCCTTCGCGGTTGGGCGAGCTCCGGAAGGCATCACGATCGACTCTCTGGACGAACCTAGCGAGTTAGTCATCGGCCTAGAGCCCGCCCAACCCGCCTCATGGCACCGCTATGCAGAGCTCGCCATCCGACCTTTTCTCGCGACGGCGGACGGCGCCCGCGTCTTGATCGCAGGTGACCTTCCCGCGACCGGTGGACTCAGTTCTTCGTCCGCGCTGGTCGTCGGGCTGCTCGCCGCGATCACGGCCGATGGAGCCGCCCCCCTCACCGGGCAGGCACTCGTCGAAGCGTCAATCGATGCGGAACGTCGCGCGGCCATAGAGGGCGGCGCCATGGATCAAACAATCATCGTGTTTGGCCAGCCCGGCGCGGCCCTCCGCATCGACTTCTATCCTTCTGCCACGCGAGCAGTCCCCATTCCCCCAGATCTGGTTCTCGTCGCGGCCTACTCCGGAGAGCGCGCCGCTAAAGGCGCCGCCGCGAAGGACGCTTACAACTCGCGAGTCGTCGCGTGTCGATGCGCCGCCGCACTCCTTGCGCACACAAGCGGGCGGGCACGGCCCCAGCCGCTCGTGCTTGGACGACTGACCGACGCGAGCTCCGAAGACATAGAAGGCCTGCCGGAGGCCGCCACCGCGAGTGACGTTGCTGCGCGGACAGGTGCAATGCTCGACCAGCTGATCGGCCTCAAAGCGGGCGACTTCCCGCGCGAACAAATAATCGCCATACGACCCGCCGCCCGCCACGTCCTGAGCGAGGCCCGGGCCGTCGACGCTGCCGAACGCGCACTCCTGAACGGCGATCTCGAAGCATTCGGCGCGCTTCTCAAAACGTCTCACGAGAGCCTTCGTTCCTTCGGATCATCGACCGAAGCCCTCGACCGCCTAACGCATGCAATGAACGAGGCCGGTGCGCTCGGCGGGCGCGTCACGGGTGCCGGATTCGGGGGCTACGCGATCGCAGCCTGTCGACCCGAGTCCGTCGATCGGGTACTCGCCGCCGCGCGACAAGCAACCGGGGGTCCCGCCTTCTGCGCCATCGCATCAAAGGGGCTCGCATGACTCGCCGCGCCGTTGTCCTCGCCGCCGGCAGAGGAACCCGAATGGGCCACCTCACGGATAACATTCCGAAACCTATGATCGAGGTCGCGGGAAAGTCTATGCTGGCACGCTTGCTCGAGGGGCTCGCGGATGCTGGAATTCAACAAGCAGCCCTTATCACAGGCTACCGCGCAGAGCAGCTAGAAGAGCACGCGCGGGCCGTGCGGGGACCCGCACTCGAATTCATTCGCCAAAAAGAACCCTTGGGCACGGCTCATGCGATTCAGCTCGCGCGAGACTTCGTCGACCAAGAACCATTCTTTTTCGGGTGGTCGGACATCGTCGTGGCGGCGCATAACTACGGCCGCGTAATCGAGAGAGCGGATCACGATGCCGTCCTAGCCGTTAACGCCGTCGAGGACCCAACAGAAGGCGCCGCGGTCTACACCGATGCTTCGGGTCGCGTCACCCGCATCATCGAGAAGCCAGCCCCCGGAACCTCAACGACGCCCTGGAACAACGCCGGGTTTGGGATCCTCGGTCCCTCTATCTGGTCTCATATCGAAGCAGTCGCTCCCTCTGCGCGAGGCGAGCTCGAGTTAGCCGACGCCTTGACCTCCATGCTCGATGCTGGCGCCGACGTCGTCACGACGCCCGTCGACGGTCCATGGTTCGACGTCGGAACTCCAAAGCGACTCGCGGAGGTCGAGCGTGTATTAGGTGGAATGGACGAAATGAACTTCAGCCCTTCGTAAGCCGGCGTATCGTTTCGACTTCGCTGGCGTCGAAGGGCGTTCCATCGGGACGAAATACATCGTGGTGCCAGATCTTGGGCTCGGGCGCTCCGGGACGATCCCTCCAAGGATGGATCGTCTGCGTCCGTCCGGACACGAGCCCCCAGCAATAGCAGCCGACTTTCATCTCCTCGAAGATCGGGAGGTGGGTCTGAAAGAAGCTGTAGTGCGGCCTCGCCATCCACTCCGTACAAAAGACGGGGCGCCCATGAGTGCTCTGGAGCTCCTCAATTTTAGATGTTAGTTTTCTAGCACTCGCGTACTGATGGAACGAAATGACATCCGAGGCCTTCAGCTGAAACTTCGTGAGCCGAGGAATTGGGGCCCATACCGCGGCTGTGAGCGGCTGGATCGGATCGACAGAGCGCGCCCAGTCAAACGTCGCTCGAAGGAGCGGAAGTGTCGGGCTCGGCAAGACGAAGTGCCTGAACGCGCGCGCGACTGCAATCGGATTCGCCTTGTATCCCGGAAGCGCCGCCACGGGAAGAAATGCGTTACCCGGCTCGTTGTACAGGTCCCAGACACAAACGCGCTCATCCTGACCGAATGCGCCGATCACGTCACGGACATAGCGCTCAAGCCGAGGCCATTCCGCGCGGTTTTGCGTTACGTCATGCCCCGGCGACTGCGCCCATCGCGAGTTATGAACCCCCGGCACGGGCTCGAGCTGGGGACCTGCCTGTGGCGGAAACCAACAATCGTCAAAGATCACGAGCATCGTCCGGATGCCCGCGGCCGTGGCTATGTCGAGGAATTGATCGATCCGCGACTTAAAGCCCTCAGGATCTGCTTCCCATACGAGGTCATGCAGGAAGACCCGAACGCTGTTCATCCCGATCTCAGCGGCCCAGCGCAGCTCGCGCTCAATCGTCTGAGGATCAAAAGACTCCGCCTGCCACATCTCAAACTGATTCGACGCGGTGCTAGGCGTAAAATTACATCCCACCAGCCACGGCTGCTCGGCGGCCCATTGATTGGCCCGATCAGCACTCCAGCGTTCGCGACTCATGGCTCATGCCTCCTGCTACGGCGTTCAGACCCAACCAACATGCGCCAACGAACGACACAGCAATCGCCTTAGACTCAGCGCCTCTGGAGATCATATCACCGTCATCCCGAGACAGCCGATGCAATTTCAAAGCTCAAGACGGCGGAACTGCCGGAGAAGACGTGCAAGGCCTAGTTCAAGGTACGAGAGCTTTCTCGTCATCCTTCAATGCCTGAAGGTCTTTGGAGCCGTGGTCCACATCGTCCCCTATGGGGTCGAGGCCGGCCGGCGCTGACCGACTTATGCGTCGCCGCTCCCGGCATTCGCCGCAGCCACACCGGCGAGATGCCCGCTCGTCCAGGCGTTCTGGAAATTGAAGCCGCCTGTTATGCCGTCCACGTCAGTGACTTCGCCGGCGAAGTAGAGCCCGGGACAAAGCCGGCTTTCCATCGTCTTCGGATTGATCTCTTTGAGCCGCACGCCGCCGCATGTCACAAACTCGTCCTTATTTAGACTCTTCCCCACGACTTCGAATTGGGCGCGCGTAAGTTCACTCACGAGTGCCTTCCGTTGATTCTTGTTGAGGTCGGCCCAGGTTTGCTCAAGCGGAATTCCGGCCGCCCCGATTATTCGAACCCACAAGCGCTTAGGGATCACGTGGAACGGGGAGCGTGTCTCGATCTTCTGCTTACCTGCGCTCTCTCGCTGGCCGTTAAAAACCTCGGCGACGGCGGCACCCTCAATCCCGGGAAGCCAGTTCACCTGAAGCGTGAATCGATACCCCACGTCGGCGAGATCCCTCGCGCCCCATGCTGAGAGCCGCAGGATGCCCGGCCCGCTCACCCCGTGATGCGTAATCAAGAGCGGTCCCGACGAGACGAGCTTGCTGCCGATCACCCGACATTCCGTTTCGGCCACCGCGACGCCGGGCAGCCCCTCGAAGCGCGGGTCCCGGATCTTGAACGTGAACAGAGATGGGACAGCGGTCTCGAGAGAATGGCCCAACAGCGTCGCCAACCTTGCGCCGGCGGCAAGGCGCGTTCCGCCCGTCGCCACTAACACGTGGCGTCCCTCGAGCTTTTCGCCGTGGTCCGTCTCGAGCGCAAAGACCTCGCCGGGAGCAATCTCGCGAACGCCGCACCCCGTACGGATCTCGACTCCGGCGCTCGATGCCGCACCTTCGAGGCAATCGATGATGGTCTGCGACCGGTCGGTCGTGGGGAACATGCGTCCGTCCGCTTCCGTCTTCAGTTCGACGCCGCGCGAACGGAACCACTCGATCGTGTCCTCGACCCCGAACCGATGGAGCGGGCCAAGCAAAGCCTTGCTCCCCCGCGGATAGTTCTTCGTGAGTTCCTTGGGCTGGAAACAGGCGTGGGTCACGTTGCATCGACCTCCGCCGGAGATTTTTACCTTCGAGAGGACCGACGAGGCTCGCTCGACGATCAGTGTCGAGCCTCCGCCGCTCTCGGCGTGGGCGATTGCGGCGAAAAACCCGGCGGCGCCGCCGCCTATGACGATGAGGTCGTAGATCATGAGGGGCGTAGTTAAGCCTAGATGGTGTGAGGATAGTGAACGGGGGTGGGGTTTTTCGTCTGAAGCCGACCGGACGCCTTTTCAGGCGGCCTGAACTACAACGCACCCTCCGAGGATCTTTCGCCGACCTTGGAGCGATTCGAACTCAAACCAGCCCCTTCTCGGCCCTCGCGTCAAGCACCCCGGCCGGCCGGGCGCCTGTTAGCTTTCCGTTTTCCTGAGTGATCTCGCCCGCGGCGATCGTAAACCGATAGCCACCTCCAGGTCGGCGCAAGCGCCGCGCGCCGCCGGGCAGATCATCCATCATGACTTCTTTGTCCCAAGCGAGCTCGTCGAGTCGGAAGACAACGAGATCCGCCTCGAGCCCTTCGCGAACCCGACCTCGACGACTGAACCCGAAGCAGTCGGCCTGTCGCCCTGTTAGTTCGAAGACTCCCTCTTCGAGAGTAAAGTCCCCTCGATCCCGTACGTGGCGTGTGAGGAAGAGGGTCGAATCGCCCGCCGCACACATCATTTGGAGATGCGCGCCAGCATCGCTCGCACCTACGATCGTCGCCGGATGACGAAGCATCTTCGCAACATCGTCGACGTCGTCGTTGGCTACTCCGACCGCAACGACTCCTGGATTCAGATCGTTTTCGAGCACCCATTCGGCCAGCGCATCCGAAGGATGAAGTCCGCGCGCCTCAGCAAGCTCCGCTAGATTTCGGCCCACCCAAGGCTCGAGCTCCGGTTTTTCAACCGAGATGAAGAGCGCCTTCTCGGGATGCTTGATCGGAAAGATCGACATACCGAGCGAATCCCATTCCTCGCGCGCGACCCGAAGCCACTCGGGATCGGCGAGCATCACGCGCTTCTTCTCGGGGTCGTCCTCGGACATCATCGTATTCCAGCCGAGCGGATGCATGATGAATAGGAGCGACTGCTCCCAAGTCACCATCATGTCGAGAGTACGCGGCGAAAACTGCGCATAAATCTCGAGGCCTTCAGCGCGCTGCTTCTCTGCGTGGTCTGCGAGCAAGGCACAGGCCTCGGGCGCCATCTTGGAGACGACGAGGCCGTTCCAGGTCCCCGGCACACCGCGTGGGCCGAGGATCTGTGCCATTAGGTCGAGGTCTTGGCGAGGATCTTCGACAGATTGATTCGGGATGAACTCAACAAAGCCCGCTCCGTTTCGCGCGAGCACGTCGGTCATCGCCTCGAGCTCAGCTCGGTCCGCGCGTCGACTCGGCACCGGTCGTGCCCGGCGATCCGTGTCGAAGAAAGAGGTCGAGAAGCCGAAGCATCCCGCTGCCATTGCGGCTTCCATCTCGGCTACGATGCGCTCTCGTTCTTCGTCTGTGGATGCTCGCTCCCACGCCTCCGCGCCGAGCACGTAGATGCGGAGCGTCGAGTGGCCGATCAGTGCAGCCGAATGAACGGCGAGCCCTCCGCGTCCCTGCGAATTGCAATATGAAGCATAACTCTCCCAGTCCCAGGGCAATGCGTCACGCATAGTCGCTTCGGGAATGTCCTCTATGTCGCAGAAGACGCCGATCGCCTCCTCTCTATGCTCCTCACAGGTGGGCATGAGAGAGAGCGAACAGTTCCCGGTCAGCACTGTCGTCACGCCGTGCTGCGGCATAGGATCGCAGAGCGGATCCCAGAAGAGCGTCGGGTCGAGATGCGTGTGGATGTCGATGAAGCCTGGCGCAACGATCGCACCCCCCGCTTCGATCGTGCGCTCCCCCGCGCGCGGCGCTAGGTCAGGCCCGATCTCGATGATCGTTCGCCCACTCACGCGTACGTCGGCATCAAAGGCAGCTGCCCCACTGCCATCAACAATGCTCCCGCCTCGAATTAGTAGATCGGCCATGCTCTCTCCTTTGTGCTGCGTCTCAAGTGTCTCGGTCGTAGTACAGTCGCACACTTGCAGCCTCAGAGCCTACATGCACGCGAGGCGGCATCCGGCGACCTGCATTCAAGAAGAAGGTGCTCCGGTTCGTTCTCTAGCGATCGCTAGGACCTCCTTCGAGCCACGACCGCCGAGAACGACATTCAGCATCCGACTCGTTTCGTTCGCGCAAGAACTAACACTTCCAGAGTCATAGTCGAGCTGAACCGTTTCTATCAACACATCATTTGGGCAGACGAGGCCCTCAAACCCCTCGCCGACTTATGCACTCAGGGTCGTCTCGGTGATAGATCCCCCGGCGAGTAGGGGCACCAGTACGAAGATCCGAATGGAGATCGTCTTCATTCCACGCAGAATCGCGCATCGAGACTCTCTGGGCTCTCGCGCAAGCCTCGTGAAGCAGTTTCGATGGTCAGCCGGCCGGAAAGCTATTGGGTAATCGATCATCATGGCGAGGTCGATTCCGTGTGGCTGGTTGGTATCTTCATTGTCGCCGGACCGAACCACTGCGTGCTCAACAACGAGCCCATCCGGCTCCGCCTGATCCCCGAAATCCGCGCTGCGGTCGCGGTCAAAACTACTCTGGAGGCTAAAATGCCCGTTCCAAGAATCGACGCGGACCAGTATCGATGGATTCAGATCCACGACGACAGCTCACCGCTCTATACCGTTGACCACGAGCAGACCGTCCTAGGCTACGACCGTGACGCCGGAACCTTCGACATGATCCTACGCTTCCGTGGCAATAACGGGCACTGTAATCGCCATCGCCACGTCACAACGACCTCAGTCCTCGTGCTCGAGGGCGAACAACACCTAACAGACCTGCTGCCGGGAGGCGAAACCCGTCAAAAAGTCCGGCTCGCCGGCGAACACCACCTAACAACTGGTGATGTCCATCCGCATATGGAGCGAGGCGGGGACGACGGGGCCCTCATCTTCTACGGCCACCATACCTCTGATGGAAAGATGTACGAACTGCTCGACGACGATCTCAACGTAATCCACGTGGTCACGATCGATGAGATGATCGAGCAGTGGGAAAATTCACAGGCACAAAGCCTCAATCAATGAATGGGGAATCGGCGTTTCCGTCGTTCTCGGATTCTTCCGGATAACGATCGGCAAGGGCCTCTACTAGTACCTATCGCGCAACATAGACATCGACTGCTGGCTGGTCGAAACGCCTAATTGCCGGACCTTTTCGTTGATTCGCGCGAGGACCCAGGGAAAAACCGGCGCAGGAACCGCAGCTCGCAGTACCTGCCCACCCGGAGGCCAGAGTCAGAGGTCAGAGGTCCGGCAGCTGATGCGGAATCAAATCGTCAGCCGCCATCCCGTCGACCCTAAGCAGCTGTCCGGTCACGAAGCTTGCCGCGGGTGAGCACAGATAGAGCACCGCGTCCGCGATATCCTCGGACTCGCCGTTTCGCCGCATAGGCGTGTTGCTCAGCATTGTCTCACGAATATTCGGATCCATCTTTCCGAGCCAGCCCCGAAGGGCGTCGGTCTCGATTGCGCCGGGCAGCACGGCGTTCACTCGGATCTTAGGCGCAAGCTCCGCCGCCATGAGCCGGGTGAGCGCATCCAGCGAGGCCTTGGTGACCCCGTGTGTGAGATTGCCACGAACGGCGTTCTTCGCGGCCACTGAGGAGATATTGACCACACTCCCTTCCCCCGCAGCCAGCATGTGAGGCGCTGCTAGGCGTACTAGCTCGAAGGGCGCAGTGACGTTGAAGCGGAAAGAGTGCTCGAGTTCCTCGGCGCGGGTGCGCAGGATCGGCTTCGATCGCGAACCGCCCGCATTGTTAATCACCATATCGAGGCGTCCGAACTCGTCCATCGTCTTTTCTACGAGCTGGGCGAGCCCTTCGAAATCGTTCACGTCACCTGGGATCGCGAGCGCACGCCGGCATGAGTGGGTTGGACCCATACGCTTTACGAACTGCCCCCTTGGAAGTCCTAACCTAGTGCACCACGAACGTGCGCGGAGGCAACCACTTCGTTGCGACGGCTTGATGGCGGCGGCAGTCTACCTTGCAGAAGGTTGAAAAACTGCCGTGCAATTTACGTAATGGCGTCGCGAACCCCATTTAACTGGCGGCGGATACCGGTGCTAGCCGCGTTCAATTGTTCTGAAACTTGTGACTCGACGTCTTGGAGCTGCCCTAAAAGCTGGGACATCTTGCTTGCGGCATCACTCAATTCACTCGCTTGCATCAAGCCAATAAAGACGTTGTCGGATGCGAACCAGTCAAACATCGAGTTGCCGACGTTTCCCGAACCGTTCCCGATGTGGGCGTGGATTCCTCCAAGGGACTCGACTTCTTGCTTTAAACCGGGGAGTGCTGCCTGGACGCGGCTAACGGAGCCCGAAGCATCGGATGTAGCGCTCACGGCATTCAAATCGCTAAGGCCAAATCCGTCATCGTCTTCGTCAACGTCATCGCTCATCATGTCCGTGATATTGTCGAACGAATGCGCGTTTGAAGCCGTCTCGAGATCATCAATGGCCCGACGTACAAGCCCCGAAACATCCTGCACCGAGCCGAGCAAGCGATTGGCATTTTTGCGTTGGCTCTCAAGCGTTAGGAAATCCGAACCGGGCACTGTGCGAAGGTACTGTGATACCGCCGAATCGATTTGCGCATTGACCGCGGTCACGTCCGCCTCTTCATTGGACATGTTGCCCGATGCATTTGCCAATTCGTCTTTTGCATCTCCTACAGCTTGGCGTTCCGCCTTAAAGAAGAAGGGCCAAACGACGGGCACATAGGCGTACCACGGAACCTCGTCACGAGCGGCCTTGAGAGCTCCGGCGGCTTTACTTTCAGCTACACCCGCGGATTGCGCTTCGCTTATCTCTTTACGGAGCTGAACTTTCAATCCCTCGACTCGCTGTCGAAGGGAACCGGGGATGGGGTTTTGAGTCTTCACGTTGATGCACCGAGTATATCTGAGAACATGATTCGCCCTTGTCTTGGTCGAGAGGTGCCTCTGGTCATGACCGATAGAGCCGCTCGCCATTGCTCAGCGGTCTCATGCTTATTCCAGTCTCGGCTTCGTGTTGGGGTCAGTCAAATCAGTCGTTGGATTTACATGCTCAATTCCGACTTAGGCCGTACTATGGATTCACGATAAAGGCCGAAAGGGAACCGAACATGAAATGCCCTGTGTGTGACATTGCAATGAAGTCAAAAGCTTATGGGGGGCAGACAGTCGATGTGTGTGGAGCTTGTGCAGGCATCTGGTGTGACGACGGCGAGCTGAGTGCGGTTGTAAAGGCCCTGATCAGCGCAGGGAAGATACCTAACGAAACGGCTTCTAATACTGTAAGAGCCCGCGAGTCTGAGGATCATGACCATCAGTCGAAAGCCTGTCCCCGCTGCGAAAGAATCACGGAATCCTTTAATTTCGCATACGATTCGAACATCTTTCTGAATCGATGCACCGACTGCAGAGGCATCTGGCTGGATGGCGGAGAACTGCGCCGCGTTGCGCAGTTTATTAAGAATGCATCACCCGAATAGCGTGCATAAGAGATTCAATCGGGTTTTATAAAATCGCGATAAGGCACATCCCGACAATAGACCTCAAGGGGTTCGTTCTGGTCTGACAGCCGCGATTCGGCGGTGGCGGCTCGGATCCTCTAGCATGACGAGATCTGCTTCACTCAGTGAGTCGCCATGCACTCGGCTCGATGGCCACAAAGGAGGCAGTGATGCCGCAAGTCAGCGAGACAATTCCCGAGGCGCTCACGCCGCGCGTCGATGCCGCAGCCGCGTGGTTCAACGCTTCCGCTGAGGCGGCCGCAGACGAGTTCAAGGTGACGGGGATCATCGACGCAGACGAGGCGCTCCGTGGATCGAACGAGCTACGGCTCATCCTGTGCGGCGGGGGGCGATGCGAGCAACGCTCGTTCCGGGTCGGCGGCACGGTCGATGCGTGGGAAGTCGAGTTCGCCGATTCTCCACAGGATTCGCTGGATGTTAAGCCGCAGGCGGAGCTCGACCCGCCACCGGGGCCGCGCCTTCGTTGGCTCGACGAAAAGCTCTCGCAACACGCCTTTGTCGTCCTGCTCTTCTACCGAGGCTTCTGGTGACCTCCGTGTCGCTCCGAGTTACGGAGCTACATGAACGAAGGCGTCACCCTGAAAATCCGCGCCGCGGGTGGCGAGGTCTATGCCATCACCAGCGAGCCGCAGCATCTGGCCGATCAGGCCCACGTTCACTGGGAGCTCGATTTCGAGAACGTCGGTGACCCCCATCAGGAGATCTCGAGAACCTGCAGCGAACGCGGTTGGCTGACTCTTTATGCGAATAAGGGCGACCTCGAGTTCCTGCAACGCGGAGCCGACTGGAAGGTCGAGCATCCGAAGGGCTACTTCCAGCCGGGCGTGCTGGCCATAACAAACGCAGAACGCGTCCTCTACCGGTGGCGGTCTATCCCATCGGCCGAGAACATGAACGGCACGCTCGCGCGACCCACGCCCCAGCACGCCTGGCAGGCCATCGAGAGTTCACTCGCAGCCGGTGACACGGCTGGAGATGCCGCACACGACGACGACCCCGCGATCGACCAGTCGCCCCCGCCGCGAATTCTCTTCCTCGCTGCGTTGATCGCGAATGGCTGGTTCGTGGGCGTTACGTCGTTCGCTTTCTCGCCCGGAGTGGAATCGGTTCCCTCGCGCTTCAGCGCCGCCATGTTGCGCTGGCTACTCTTCCTGGCGGTCTGGGTCGTTTCACTGGTCTTCTTACCGACCGTGCTCGTCGGGCTGGCCTTTGCCGGCTGGGTCGCATGGATCGCGCGGGACATCCGGCGCGTCCTCGGCGGCCTAGATGCGCCGGAGGAACTCGTCGCGGATCGGTGAGGCTTGCGGTCACGCGCCGAAGCCACAACTAACACGTGCTGCTCACATGATCGAGCCGGGGCGGCGGACGGAGTCGAGAGGGAAAGGGGCCCTAACGTGCGTCCATCTACCAAAGCCAACCGCACACTTCTAGGTGGTAAGCGGAGT
Source organism: Deltaproteobacteria bacterium UBA4427 (assembly GCA_002390675.1). Taxonomy (GTDB): domain Bacteria; phylum Myxococcota_A; class UBA9160; order UBA9160; family UBA4427; genus UBA4427. Next base: position 7,109 of record DGPZ01000002.1, on the reverse strand, counting down.
CGGGGGAAACCGGCCTTTGGTAGGAGAGGGAGCCTGGGGAGAACTCGTCTCCGGGTCAATTCCTATCGAAGCGTGACGGGCATGCCCACGTGTCGATGCCATCCGGGCATCGCGGCAACTTCCAGCTTGCTCGCTTCGACCGCGATGCGCACGTCAGGATAGCGATCGAACAAGTTCTTGAGTGCAATGCGGGTTTCCATCACCGCGAGTTGCTTACCAAGGCAGAAGTGGTTTCCAATCCCGAAACCCAGATGACGATTCGGCGAACGCGAAATGTCGAACTCATCCGGCATTTCAAATTCGCGCGGGTCGTGATTGGCAGCGCCTAGCAAAGGCATAATTGGCGTGCCTTTCTTGATCGTGTACCCGTGCAGCATCACGTCCTCGGTTGCGTACTGCATCTTCGTCCCGTGGATAGGTCCACGATGGCGAATGATCTCTTCGACGGCGCATTCCCAGAGTTCGGGCTCGGCCCGCAACCGCTCGAGCTGCTCAGGGTGCTCGAGAAGAACGCGTAGACCATTGGAGATGGAATGCAGTGTCGTCTCGAAGCCTGCCATAATCAGCAAGAAGACCATACCGACCAGTTCGTCTTCGCTCAGCCGGTCTCCGTCCTCTTCTGCTTCAATGAGCCCCGTCAGGATATCATCCCCGGGTTGTTGACGTTTGCGCGCGACCAGCCCACGGACGAATTTCGAGGCGCTTCGAATATCCCAGAGCAGCGTCTTGACCAGTGAATACCCTGTCATTCCCTTCGACAGGATCGAGACGCTCTTGTGGAATGCTTCAGCGTCTTCGCTGGAGACGCCAACCATCTCAGCGATGACGCGCGTTGGGACCGGGCGTGCGTAGTGCTCGAGCAGGTCGAAGGATTCCTGGCCCTCAAGTGAATCAAGCAGTTCGTGCGACACCTCTTCGACGCGAGGTTCCAATTCGGCGACGGCGCGCGGCGTGAAGGCGCGGTTTACGAGGTTGCGTTTGCGACGATGCTCCGGATCGTCTTCCTGAATCATGCTCATCGCGATTGCCTTAACGGCCCTTGGCATGAGAATGGAGATGGGGAACGGAAACTGGCTCGCGCCCTTCTTTCCGAGAGCCAGAGCTCGGCCGCGCACAAACCGTTCGTCGGTCAGCACCATGCGGCAATCCTCGTAGCGAGACACGAGATTGACCTTCATGACACTGACCTTGCCCATGCAAACCGGCGCATCTTCGAGCATCCAGCGATACCACTCGTATTTGTTATGCGCGAATTCCTTGCTCCCTAGGTCGACCGGACGACTCGCATCGAACTCGGACCGGGTTGCGACGGCTACCATGGCATGGTCCTCCTGGACGCCGGAATTAGGCTGGCTCCATTTTCACACACTTCGGCATCGCCTCAGCGGTGAGCCTCTCGCAAAGTTGCCACAGAGTTCGACGGTCGTGTTCGGTTTCTTTGGTAAGCGAGAGCAGGTGGGTGCGACGCTCCTTGCGGTCGAAGAAAAAACACCCCGTGCTCAGACGCGCGCCAGAGTAAGCAGCCATCCACACGACCGTGTCAGCCCCCTCGGTAGGCGTTCTCAGGATCTGCCTAGTGATGCGATGAAAGCGGGGAAGTGAGTTTTTGACCGATGGAGTGTCTGCCCAGCCGGGGTGCATCGAGTTCACCACCACTGAGCTTCCGCGCAGCTCTTCCGCCCAAAGCTCTGCCAATACGACCTGCGCTCGCTTGGTTTCCGCGTAGGCGATGACGCCGTCATAGTCTCGCTCGTTCCAGTCGGGATCTTGCAGATTCAGACGCCGGGTATACATACCGCCCGACGAGACCCAGATCACTCGACCGTCGGATGACTTCTCGAGGTCGCCTCGCAGCAAGCGAGTAAGCAGGTGGGGACCCGCCACATGAGTCGCGAAGGTCGATTCAAGACCATCGCCGGTCTCGAGTCGCTCATCTGGCAGCACACCGGCATTGTGCACGAGGACGTCGACGGAACCCGACGACAGCCGTTGAGCCGCCGCTCTGATCGAGCCCAGGTCTGACATGTCGACGGACTCGGTGAAGACCCTCGAGTTCCCCGTCGCCTCCCGGATCTCCTGCGCAGCCTGCTCCCCCCGCGTGCGATTGCGGCATAGCAGGACGACCTCGGCTCCAAGGTCCGCGAGCGCGAGGGCCGTCTCGTAACCGATTCCGGAATTGGCCCCCGTCACAAGGCAGCGCCTGCCCGCGAGATCCACCTCTAGATCTTCAGCTTGGAAGGTTAGGCTGTGGATACGAAAACCGGTCCGGTCGAAAGAGGGCAAGATGAGGGGATCTACGACACTACTCAAGGCTTGGCCGATCCAAGCCTGAGCCCGCGGCGTAGCGGCCCCCTCCGAAATCGTCTCCGCATTTCCGTCGAGTGCCGCGAGGACCTGTTCGACCGGCGGATGGTCCCCTGCCTCGCGACTCACGTACTGGTAGGTCAAGTCTCCACTGGGACGGATCACGAATACGCCCCCGAGCTGCCACGGGTCACCCTCCACGCTGGTCTGCCGAGAGCCCGCGCGAAAAGCTCGCAGGGCATTGAGCGGCACCCTTGGCGAAAGCAGCTCGACGCGGCCACGACGGAGGCCTGCGGCTCGGTAGGCACGAAGCTCCGGATCTACGAGGAGCGGGCAATCCAGCTCGAAGTCCTCACGGAAGGCGACCGCAAAGTTCGGAGCGCCGTTCCCGACGATGACCAGTTCGGCTCCCCGGGCACGAATATTATTTATCTCGTCTCGCAACTGCTCGACTTGCTCGCGGCAAAACAGTCAACCAAAGTGGCGGATAAAGACCAGCACGACCGGACGCTCTTTCCAAAACTCTCCGAGTCGCTTAGGCACACCCTGCCAATCGCTTAGTTCGATTCGGGATAGTCGCTGTGCGACACCCGATGAGGTCGTTCCCTGCTCCTTCACCCGAGACTCCCGAGCACCCGTTCACGCCGTGCGCCGGGGTTCTCGAATACGGCCTGCACCAGTCCGATCGAACGTTCCTCGAAACCGCCCTCGCAGTAGCAAAGATAGAACTCCCACATCCGCAGGAATCGGTCGTCCAATCCCAAGTCGCGCATGCGAGGCAGGTTCTCGAACATCCGGCTCCTCCATCGACGTAGGGTCTCGGCGTAATGCGGTGTCAGATCCTCGAGGTGGGTCATACGAAGGCTGGATGCGCAGCTGGCTGCATCGTTCATCGAACCGACCGAGACGAGCTCTCCTCCTGGGAAGATATATCGCTTGATGAAGTCGATGCTGCGAGTGTGCGCCTCGAAATCCTCGTCGGGGACCGTGATCCCTTGGAGAACCATCACACCGTCCGGTTTCAGCCGCTCTCCGCAAACTTCAAAGAAGGTTTCGAGTTGCTCGTGACCGACGGCTTCGATCATCTCGATGGACACCAGCTTGTCGTAGCTTCCGGATAGGTCCCGATAGTCTTCGAGTAGTACCTCGATGCGGTCCGACAGCCCCGCCTGTTCAACACGCTTGCAGGCCAGCTCGTACTGACTGCGTGAGATCGTGGTTGTCGTTACCCGGCAGCCGTGCCGGCCTGCTGCGTGCAGCGCGAACCCTCCCCAGCCCGTACCGATCTCGAGGACATGGTCCTCTGGTGCTAGGCGCAGCTTCTGACACAAGCGCTCGTACTTCGCGGTCGATGCCTCCTCCATCGTGGCTTCGGGCGTCTCGAAGATTCCACTTGAGTAGGTGAGTGTCGGATCGAGGAAGAGCTGAAAGAACTCGTTGCCTAGATCGTAGTGCGCCGCGATGTTTCGCTGGCTTCCCGATTTAGTATTGCGTCTCAGGGCATGGTAAATCGCGAGGACTGGACGGCGCCAACGCGCAGCGCCACCGTTCAGACCACTCCTGACCTTATGCCCTTTGGCCAGGATGCGAATCAACGTACTAAGGTCATCGCAGCGCCAGTATCCATCCATAAAGGCCTCTGCACCGCCGAGTGATCCGTGCAACGCAAGCGCGCGATAGAAGCGTGGATCCTCGACATATACGGTCGTGCGGAGCGCTGCTAGGGGATTGCCCAGACAGGTTCGTTCGGGGCCCTCCACAAGCGTGATCTCACCGGACTGAAGCTTCGAAAGGCTTGAGTGAACGCGGGAGCGGGTCCACCGATCAATGACGGACCGTCGAATGTCGGAAGGGATTCGGGTCTCGGTTTCCACAACTTCTTGGGTCACGGCGTAGTCTCCATAGAGTCCGCGCGCGCGCGCGGATGAGGGAAAAAGGGCACTCCCGCGAAATACAGACGAATCGCCTGCCAGTAGATCGCGGCACTGACCTGTAGCGTGATGAGCGGATACCGGATGAGCATCCGAGCACGAGAACGGGCGCTGAATTCGTGGCGCTTCAGGCCGAGGGCTGCTTCGAAAAGCAATGCCCCTCCTGGCTCGTGATTGGCGATGCTGAGAGATAAGCGTTCTCCGGGTTCTCGAATGCTCCACGCATAATTGAGATCCATATCCATAAAGGGCGAGACGTGGAACTCCTTTGGCGTATGGGCGCGGACCGTCTCTTGACTAACATCCTCGTCCGCCGAAATCACGTAGCAGTGCCGCTCGCCCCACGGTGTATTATTCACCTCCGCAACGATGGCCTCGACCCGGCCGTGTGAAGCGTCAAAGCAGTAGTAGATACTGATCGGGTTCATTGCGACGCCGGCGTAGCGCAGGTGGGTAAGCAGGCGAATTGGACCTTTTGGGCGTCTCTCTGTGCGCAACTCGACGAGGTCTCGAACACAGTCTTCGAGCGGAAGACTAGGATCGCCCAAATGATCGCTGCGCCGGAACCGAGCGAATGCGGGCCGACTTGCAGACCACAACCAGCTGCGATCGAAAAGTCGCGGAAGCTCTTTGAGATCCAGGTAGAGCATGAATAACGGAAAGTCGAAGGCGTTCTCCACTGGCCTAAGCCGACGATGCCTAACCCTTCCCTCGTAGATACAACTCTCCAAGGGTCAGACCTCTACGCCGAGCTGTGAACAAACCTCGAGCGCACTCTTGATGCCATCCTCGTGGAAGCCGTGCCCCCAATAGGCTCCACAGTAGTGAGTTCGGTTTGTGCCACTTATTTCCGAATGGAACTTCTGGGCTCGTATCGCAGCGGAATCGAAGACTGGATGGTGGTAAACGAACCTACGAAGGATCGTCTCAGGTGCGATTCGGTCAGTCCCATTCAGCGTCACGAAGAAGCGATGCCGCGACGAGATCCCCTGTAAGCGGCTCATGTCGTAGGTCACCAACACCCCGCTCCCCGATTCCCGAGGCACGAGGTAATTCCAGCTCGCTTGCGCGGCCGAGCGACGCGGAATCAACGACGCGTCGGTGTGCAGGACGACCTCGTTTTCCTGATAGGCGATCGAACTGAGGAGCTCATTCTCGAGACTACTCGGATCCGCCAGCAGGCTGAGTGCTTGGTCGCTATGCGCGGCCAGGACAACTTGATCGAACGCTTCCACACCGTCCGGCGAGCTCACCTCCACACGATCTGCCATGCGCCTCACGGAGGACACCGGGCAGCCAACCCGGATTCGGTCACGGAACGGCGCAACTAGCTTTTCGACGTATCGAGACGATCCTCCGCTCACAACCCTCCACGGAAGCGAAGGCATCGTCTCGAGTAGCCCATGATTATTGAAGAAGCGGACGAAGGTCGTGGCTGGCATCTGGAGAAAAGTAGACGGGGGAGCCGACCAGATCGCCGCCCCCATCGGAATCACGTAGTGCTCAACGAATTCAGTCGCGTAGCCACCACTAGAGAGGTAGTCGCCGATAGTGACATCTTCTCCATCTTGCTCAAGCAGAACCTTCGACTCCCGATTAAATCGAGCGCGGTCTCGCAGCATGCGTAGGAAGGAACCCCGCAGCAGATTCGAGGGCTGCGCGAGGATTCCCCGAAGCCCTCGGCTCCCCCACTCCAAGTCTGTGCGCTCGCAGCTTAGGCCGAAGCTCATGTCACTTGGCTGAGTCTTGACCTCGAGCTGCTTCAGCAGACGCGTGAAGTTCGGATACGTCTTTTCGTTGTAGACGATGAAGCCTGTGTCCACGGAGTGCCGCTCTCCCTCGACCTCCACGTCTACGGTGTGTGTGTGGCCCCCAAGGCGCGCATCTGCCTCGTAGACCACCACCTCGTGATGAGGGTGGAGTTGGTGAGCGGCCACTAAACCGGATATGCCGCTTCCGACGATCGCGATCCTCATGCACCGCCTCCCCGCGATGTCATTCTCACATGCGTCACCCACCACTCGTTTCCTTGCCGGTATCCGAAGAGCTCGGAGCAGGCCAAGAAAAAGAGCCGCCAGCGCTGATTCCAGAGCCTTGCATCTTCTGCGCCGTAGATCTCTGCGAGTATCGGGAGCAGCTCATCGCGGCGCTCGTCCTGGCG
>DGPZ01000002.1:0-624 GCA_002390675.1 Deltaproteobacteria bacterium UBA4427 | reverse complement strand
CAGATCATCGGATGGCATCATGCCACCGGAAAAGAACTGCCGACCCATCCAGTCATCCTCGCCCTCGGTCTCGAACGGATAAGCCCGGTCGCGGTGTGAGAAGTGATGAACAAAGAGCTTGCCCGTTGGCTCCAGCCAAGACGCGATGCGCGAAAGCAGCAACTCGTGATTCCGAACGTGTTCGAACATCTCGATAGACATCACCCGGTCGAAGCGACGGTCAGGGGCGAAGGCATTCACGTCGGCCGTCACCACCTCAACATTCGTTAGGCCGATCTGGTCGCAGCGAGCGAGAATAAAATCCCGCTGTGGCTTCGAGTTTGAGACCGCGAGAATCTGTGATTTAGGATAGTGCTCGGCGATCCAGATCGAGAGAGAGCCCCATCCGCAGCCAAGGTCCAAGACGCTCTGCCCGTCAGAGAGTTCTGCGCGCTCACAGCAGAGCGCGAGCATGGCCTCTTCGGATTGGGCTAGGTCGTTCACGCCGTCGGCCCACAACCCACAGCTGTACTTGTGCCGCGGACCCAATACGTGCTCGAAGAAGGCCGGAGACACTTCATAGTGCTGTTCATTTGCGAGATCAGGAAGCGGCGCGATCGGACTCGTACCTCGTTCCTTGCGGAA
>DGPZ01000160.1 GCA_002390675.1 Deltaproteobacteria bacterium UBA4427 | reverse complement strand
CGCCATTGAGGTCGACGAAGGTGGTACCGCAACATCGCTCACTAACGGAGTACGCAGTGTGCTCGATGGTGACTCCGACCCAGAGGGCGACCCTCTCACCGCGGAACTCATCTCAGACCCGACCCACGGCAGCCTAAGCCTCGAAGAAGACGGGACCTTCATATATAGCCACGACGGCAGCGAAACGAAGAACGACAGTTTCACCTACCGCGTAGACGACGGTACCGACCTGTCAGCCATCACGACCGTGACCGTGAAAATAAACCCCGCCCGTATTGATGCCGTGCCTAGCATGGGGCTGCTGGGCCTAATCACGCTGGTCGGGGCTCTTCTTAGCCTCAGTCTATTGGAACGGCCACGGCACCTACGCTGACCGTCCCTTATGTTGACTAGGGGCTTTGGATCGCCGATCGCTCGGTAGAGACTTGTCATTCGGACAGGATGAATTTGTGATGAGAGGTAGTAGTTCACTGCTCGGAATCCTGTTCGCGGTGGTCGTCATGTCGGCCTGCGATCAAAAGACCTCCGACTCCCTAACGCTAGATCCCACGCCCGGCGGCACCAGCGCTCTCGAGGCTTACACCTCCGAGGCGCCGCCAACACCAGCCGCGCAGGGCGCTTCTAACACACCGCTGGCCGGGGCACCTGCCAAGAACACGACCGACAGTCCACGCATGGCAGCCGATGTCGAAATCCGGCGCGCGACTAACAATGACCGTGATGGCTATTACGATGCAATAGGGCGAGCAAACGCTCGCTAGCGGCATTTCCTAATGATGCTGCAATTCACGGCCGACACCTCCAAAAACGCCACTGACTCCACCCACTCTCAATAATCCCCACCAAAATAATTCAACACAAAAACCCAACCCGAAGCTCAAGGCGCGGTGCAAATTAGGGTCTGACGACTACGTCCGCACAACCGCCGACACAGCCAGACCGCGGCCCGCCAGGGGCGCCATGCCGGATTAGGGAACTGCAACGAGCATCCCCACTAACGCGTGCGCACGCCCATTGCGTTCCATCAAACGCAGTCGGGCCCGCGCTCATACCGAAGAGCCAGAGCGGGTCAAACGTTGGAACAGAAACTGGCGCAAGCATTACACTTGCGAGAATGAGGCGATCACTTGCTCTACGAGCGTGCCGGTGAAGCCCTCCAACCCGGTGTATTCGGCCGGCTCGTCGCTCAGCCCGTTGATAGTGAACCAATCGCCGGCTGAACAGCAGCGGCGGATGAAAAGTCGAGCATATGGCGCATGGCCGGCGACCCGCGCACGCTCCTATGTTGGGATCACAAAAGCGATACGCTTCGGCACATTCTCAGAAATCATGAAGGCCGCGGTAAACAGGTCCCTATAAGTGGGGCGAAACCGGAATCGCCAGTTAAGCGAGGGGTGCTTGAGTGCCTGGCCAAGGCGGATCGGCGTTTTCACCTTGGATCCGCGCCACCGATACAAGGAACTTCCAGTAACTAAGCCCCAACTAGACTAGATGGGCCCTTCGCGCATACCCAGTTCGGGGGACGCCCGATTGTATTTTCAACCTAGGCGACGTTCCGGGGACGCCCGGTTAACGGCTAACCCGGTCGGGGTTTATTTCTCAGAACACCTAGCGCCGTTTGTACTGGAAATAGCGCTCGTTTTGCCTGTCTTCATCCTTCATGATGGCCGTCATGGTCATGGCCCCCGTGTTTCTCATGCCCTTGCGCCTGCGCCTGCGTCTCGTGGTCATGGTCGTGCTCATGGTCGTGGTGGCCTGCTGGGGCGTTTTCCGGTTCTGCCTTGCCTCCCGTATCAAAGCCCATACGTTTGTCCTGAATACGGAGGTAATCGACCAGCCGAGAAATATCATCGCTTGAAAGCTTCAGATTAGGCATTCGAATTTCGTTGTACTTCGTATACAAGTCGATCGCAGTCGGATCACCACCATCGATCATGGCACTGGGATCCGAAAGCCATTTCTGCAGCCAGGCAACGGGGCGGGTGAAGGTCACACCGGCAAGATCGGGGCCTAGGTCGTGGTCACCGCCGCCAAGGGTGTGACACGAATTGCACCGCGTGCGAAATAGATAGGCGCCTTCATGCTCCGGCAAAACATCAGGCGCAAGCGCGTAACTTTTACCGCCGCGAGGGATTGTGCCGTCAAATAGGTCGTGGCCGATCAGATTAGCCAGGCTCTGAGGGTCGTCGAATGGCGAACGCTTGATCCACTTCCCAGTACGATCGTTTCCCATAATGAAGCTCAGATTGTGATCCATGTCGTCTTCGGCAACGGCATCCTCCATGTAAAGTCCGAGAGAGCGCCGAAGTCGATCCGTAGACTCCTTGGGGGCCGTGAAGAAACTCCAGCCGGGACCCGTCTTAAACTTCTTCATGTACTCGCTCAGCCTCTCGGGCGTGTCGAGTTCGGGATCGATACTAATAGAATACATCTGGATATCTTGGCCTACTCGGCCGTCGAGCTCTCGGTACACCTGCTTCATTCGCGCAGTTTCGGCGGGGCAGGAGTTCTTGCAGGCCGTGTAGATAAAGTTGATGACGACAACCTTGTCGTCGACTAAATCATCCTGAAAGCGGTAGACCTTGCCTTCATGGCTAGTCAACTCAACATTCGGAAACTTGTGCCCGGCGAATGCAGGCCCAGCAATTAAGAGGGTGAGGAAGGCAGCCACTAAGAATCGTGGTGCGTTAGGTTTTTCGAAAAATTCGTTAGCCACTGAAATTCCCTCTTAAAAATACACTCACCAGAACCGACCACCCGAAATCTATTCGTGCGACCCTTACGATTCCATCCGCTGGGAGAGGCCTCGTTCGGGTCGGTTGGAGCGCTCCTAACACCAGGAGCGCTCCGCACCAGCCGAAGAGGTCTATCGGACCAGCAGAAGGAGTCAGATCTACTCCGCGCTACCAACCGGCTTGTTGAAGTTCCGGACAAACAAGCCGAAGTCGCCGAAGTTCAGTTGACCGTCGCCATTCATGTCGAATTCGTCGGCGTACACTCCACCTTCGTGGTTGATCGACCAAGCGTTAGTAAACCGAGCGAAGTCACCGAAGTTGACAAAACCGTTGTTGTCGAAGTCGGCGTCGCACATGTTTCCGAAGCCGTCCCCATCGCTATCCGTCTGAGCGCTGTTAGGCAGTAACAGACAGTTGTCCGCAAAGTCCAACAACCCATCGAGATCTGCGTCCGGCGCTGGGTTTACAACCTTCGTAGCGCTGGGGCACTCTGCACCGGTCGCTCCAGATGGGCAAAGAGCAGTCGCAAGACCAACATTGGCCTCCCATTCCGCCCCTACGTCTGGGCTCCCGACAACGACAGAATTCTGAGCGCTCGCAGTCGGAATCCATCTACTCTCGGTGAACGTCACGCCGTTCCACTGCGGCTCAGGAGTAAGGAGAGGTTTGAACTGCCCGGGGTTTTCGATGTCCCACCTAACGAGCATTGAATGGTCTTCATGTTGAGTGTTATGGCAATGCTCCATGTAGCTGCCGCCGAACTCGCGGAAGCGAATGGCAAAAGTTAGCTCTCGGCTGCTCTCATCCATAGGCCCCACCCGATAGACATCCTTACGGGCCCATTTTTCCCACTCCGGCGGCGGCTCTCCGTCCCTCGTCAAGATTCGGCCTTCCTCAAAGTGCACGTGCACGTTGTGGCTCCAGCCATTGCCGCCATTCCTGAAGTGCCAAATCTCGAGATCACCGAGCTGAGGCGCCGCTGATACGCGATTCATATTAGCTGACAGCGTGCCGCCCCCATCCACTGCCTGCCCCCACGGAACGTCTGGGAATAGCTCCGCGGCCTTAAGTTGATGGAGTTCATCGTCGATAGCGCCCTCACCGTTCCTGACCCAGCCAAACGAATCCGGGTTGCTAGGCGCAGGGAAAGAGCCCGGTGAAGCATCCGCAAACTCAGCTTGGGTGATCGTCAGCGGCTCGCTATCGGTTGCCGCGCCACGACCGAATTCGAAGTGGCGGTGAACGACGCCCTCAAGGTCTGCGACATCCATCTTGGGCAGCGGCAACATTGTAGCGGGAGTACCATTCGGGCCGTTAGCATTGCCAGGTCGGTACATATTCGGGTCCATGCTCATATCTTGCTGATGCGCCATCGCGTCGCCCCCTGCCACACAGCTCGAGGCAGGCGTACCATCCGGGCGCGTGCAAGCCGTAACGCGCCATTCGATCGCTTTGCCGACCGCAGCATCGCAGCCGGAGTAGGTGCCCGAGAGGATTTCAGCAAGCGTAACCACTCGGTTTGGCTTTTTTCCGTTCTGATGCTCGAGCATGTTGACCAGATAAACCTTAGAACCTGGAGCGTAATCCGCGAAGTCCACCACAACATCCCAGCGCTCTGCGATTGACTGCAGAGGGATGATCCCGTGGTGGTCTGAGAGATCACCATCCCGATCGAGGTCCATCGAACCATCTAGCGGAATAGAGTGCTCCATAATGTTGCCATCGTTCGCGATCAAGACCGCCGGCACGCGATCGTAGGATGTGCCGGGAGCTTCACCCGGGAGCTCACCCAATCCGTCTTCCCGCTGAACGACGATCGCCAACTTCATGAAGCGCGAGACATCACCGTTCAAAATTCGGAAGCGGTATCGCCGCGCCCGAACGTTCTGGAACGGCTTATAGAGCAGGTTCGCCGTCATCACATCGCCTACGAAGCCGCCGACGTTGAACTTGTTAAACCAAAGCTGGCCTTCGCTCTCGCCATCTCCATTACCGGGGTACGTCTCTGTGTCCTGTCCCCAGGCCTTCGTCGCCAGGATGATATTCGCGTCGTAATCCCGGTTGCCCCAGCTAGTCGGGCCCATCGCGCATCCAGCAGGAAAGCGGAGGTTGATCCCGTCGTCGAGGCACTCGTTGGCTCGGTCGATCGAACTGTAGTAGTTCATCATCGCCGCGTTGCCCTTGTAGACGTTCTGCGCCGTGTGATCGAGCATGTGGTCGTGGAACCAATGAGTGCTCATGGTCTCCATTGCATCGCCGGGGATTGGTACGCTCCCGTTTTCGCACCGGCGCACCTCGGGCCGCCATCCACAAGCAGCAGGGTCACCCGAAACATTCTCCGCAAGGCGCGCACCGTAGTCACAAACATTGCCGGCACCATCAACCTGCGGCGAGGGCGCCGATATCACGAGTTCCTCTCCCATCGCGCAAGGAGTCCCTGCCAGTGGGTGTTTGATCGTATCTCGGCCAGCCAATTGCATCGGCCAGTGGTAGTCATAGAACTGCCCCGGCAGGAAGTAGGCCTCGGCATAACCGTCTGATTCGGCCGGATTATGTCCGTTATGCTCGTGGGTTGTTATGAAATGGCTCCCGAAGCCACGATTCGCTTCGTACTTAATAGGAAGCGCGTTGTAGTGGCGAAGAAGGATCGGCTGCGCGTAACGTGCCATCAAGAGCTTCGGGGGAAGCGTTCCGTCAAAAGTCCAGACGGACTGCTCGGACTGAGTAGGCATATTCGGGTGAAATTTGATCGCGATCCCGTTCGTCGTTCCGTTAAACTTGCCGGAGCAGACTCCAGCTTCCCACTTACACATTAGGTCGTCAGGGTTGGTATCCGGATTGGCTAAGGACTCGCAGGACGTCTGCTCCGTGATCGCAGCACATTCTGTTTCGCCAAGGATGCCGTGGACGGTGTTGTAGTAGAGGCCGCCCGGTCCCCATTCGCCCGCGCTATATGTGTGCATCTGAAGAGTGTCACGCGTGCCAGTGTTAGTACGACTTCCAGTCATCGCAGTCACGACCTCTCGCTGTGGCCTGAACTCGTCCCATCTCTGATGGGCGTAGAACTCGCCAGGCGGTCGACCTTCGGCGTAGGACGTGAGCGCCCCCTCGGAAAGCGGAAGCAGCTCGCCGGTATGGGTCTGTTCAATTGCATCTTCCCAAGGGTTTTTTTCCGTCGAGTTGGCCATTCGCGTGGCAGCGGGATGCAGGGGCTCGTGAATCAGATTATCGATCACGTTCGCATCAGACTGCACGCCGTAGGGGTCGAATTCACCGAGCGCGGTTCGCGGCGGGTCAAAGCTCTGGAAGCAGTCAGGGCCGGCACAGCCTGGCATTTCCATGGGCTGCATGTCTCGTGTTCCGAAAGCCTCTTCTCGAAACAATTTTTGCGTAAAGGGCTCGGCACCGAAGAGAGGGCTCGGAACTCCGTCCGTCGGGACGTTGCACACGCCCCCGCCGCCACCACCGCGAAGTCCTGCCTCGAGCACGTTTTGCGGGTTTGCGATGGGCGGATGTACCGTGTTCGTCTGAGCTATCAGAGGACTGGGTACGGCTAGTTCTGAGATCAAATAGGCTGCCAAAAATGCTCTGGCGATATTTTTCTTAATTTTTCTGTGCTCACGCATTGTTTTGCCCATATCCAATCGAGCTTTCGGCCCGATTTTATCTAGAAATTCACGCTTGCACCAAAATCCCGTTTAATATCTGACGGTTCCTAAAACCACCAAATAATAAGAGCCGAACCTTAATAGAGCGTTATACCTATTCTTTATAATTCTTTCGTTGTTTATAAGCAACGGTTAAAAAAATACGTAGTTCAAATTACACCCCAGTAACCACCCAGGAGATTTGGAACATATCCGCGTAAATGTGCATGTCTATTAACAGTGATGATCAAACACGATATTCGCGGCGCTGAAAAAGCGCTTGCTCTTCCTCGGGCACTTCAAAAGCCTCGGTTTGCTGATCCTTTGGATGGACCTCGGCCGAGATCCCTCAGCCGATGGCTGATCGGAGGGCGATGTTTGGGCGACTCCCGCCGTTGTCCTCGTCGCTGCTTTGCTTTGCGCGTCGCATGCGCTTGCCGCCTGAGGGGAGATTCCCTGGGGAATAACTGCGTGTGCCGAGCTTCCGTCGATGGAAGAACTCGGACAGGGTCTTCTCGCGCTCGCCTTGATCGGACTGGCGTTCCGCGGGCTTCGCTCGCGCGCGACGGTTGGACTGATCGCCTTAGCGAGTTTCGTAGGCGCGGCTGACTTTGCCTATCTGAACGACGTCGACAGGTACTTCAATGCGCTCAAGACGGTTGTGGTTCTTTTTACAACCGACCTACCGACGGCGACCGGCGCCGCTCAGGCCGTCGACGGCAATGCCTGCGCCAACGAGATCGCGAACTGGGGCGGGTGACGAGTACCTGTATTTCCAAAGCTCCGCTTGGCTACGTTGGCCGACATCATCGAAACTCGAAGATTCAATGGAGGCGAAGCGTCGACACGTCCAACTTGAAAAAAGCGACTCCTTCAGGGAGATATTCGTGAATAGCCGCCACTGAACCCAAAGTTGAGCAAAATACCCAGATCAAATCATTGGTCACAACCGATCCAAGCAGGAGAGTGGGCGCAACCGTTTTATCCCGAGCGAGTTTTGGGATAGCGCCTCATCCTGTCGGTTTCCTCCGGCAGTTAATCGATCAAGCAAATCCTAGACAGGTGAATCCGGCTGAATCTCGCCCCTCTTTCGGATGAACTCAGCGATCGCGTCGCTGAGTATGCCTGCACGCAACGGCTTTCCTAGGATGCCGTCAATGAATGGAGCTTGAGCCCAACCGTCAAGCCCGCCTTGATAGGCGGTCAAGAGGAAGATCCCAGAATCGGGATTGATTTTGTGGGCTCGCCGCGCGAAGTCTATACCGGACATTGCGGGCATTCGGAGGTCGGTGATGATGAGGTCGAAGGACTCTACTTTCAGTCGACTGAGCGCTTCGAGCGGGTCGCTATTCGTTTTCGGTTTGTAGCCGAGATGCCTGAGGGTCGCGGCATGTGCCTTCAGTACGGCCGGTTCGTCGTCCACCAGAAGAATGCGTAGTTCTAAATTTGGACCAGTCATCGGTTCGGTCTTGTACGAATCGACTGTTTCTCCTTTTGCGACCCTGAGCCACATCCGGATGGATGTCCCTTCTCCGAGCACACTGTCTATCTCAATCCTCCCGTTATGCGCCTCAGCCAAGTTTCTAACCATAGCGAGCCCCAGTCCAGTGCCCCGTTCGTTCTTCGTTGAGAAGAATGGCTTCTGGCAAGACGCAACTGTCTCCTTTGACATTCCTATTCCGTTGTCCGACACGGTTAGGACAATGAAATCCCTCCCCTCTTTGGCCGTCGAAATATGGACCTCGCCGCCGTCGGGTAGTGCATCGACCGCATTGAATATGAGATTAATCAGGGCCTGTCGAATTTCAGGGACGTCGCCAACAATTGCGCCTATGCCGCTAGGCTCAGCGGTAACTGAGATCGAACCACTATTGAGGTCCTCTAGGACCCGCCATCGGGGTTGAGACATCGCCACAGCGTCTTCGATGAGTTCATCGATATCCATTTCTTGAGTTCTAGCGGACGAGTCCGTTGGACGATTAAAAGCTTGGAGGCGCTCGATAATTCGGGATGCATCTTCTGCCGCAGTCATCACGATCTTCAGTAAGGCAGATCGCTCGACAGGATCGAGGTCGGGTTCGTCAATTAAAATTGTACTGTATGAGATGATGGGAACGAGCACGTTGTTGAAGTCGTGAGAGATCCCTCCGACCATTTCGCCCAGGGCAGAAAGACGCTCCTTGGTAACGAGCGCAAGCTGTGTCGCTTCCAGCTCACTCATGCTTTTCTCGAGTTCATCATTGGATCGAGTGAGTGATGCTTGTGTCTTGAGATGCTCGTTGACTTGCCCTTTAAGGGCTTGGGTCCTCTCGTCCACAATGCTCTCAAGCGAAGACGTGAGCTCGAAGATGCTCGATGTAATTTCGCGGAACTCTTTTGGCCCGGCTCCCAATATTTGAGTGTCTATCGGAGTTCCTATTGAATGTTTTGCCAGCTTGGCCAGCGAGTCGACAGGTCTCGCGATCCTGCGCGAGGCCCAAACGGTGAGCGCGCATAACAACATTATATAAGCGATAAGAATCGTTCGTTGCGCGACTACTTGAATCACCTCTTGTCGCTCAAGAGTATGCCGGCTCGACTCGAACCGATAGGCGATGCGTTCCTCTAAAGACTCGACTTGCTCAACGAGCCAGGCGAGTTCGGCCTCTACAGCCTGCTGACTGCTACCATTGTTACTCCCAGGCAATCCGGCTGTAATGTTTTGGAGAATCTCTCTCACGGCTTGGAGTCGATCGCCGAACATTTCTGGAGAAGCTGCGGCGAAATCAGGAAGTACCGTCCGGTCGAGCGCGTCGTCAAAATATTCAAGTTGCACCAGCGCATCATCAGCCAGATAGGAGATACCGCTGAAAACCACCAGATCGTAGGTCACCAGAAAATGCTGTAGTGAAAATGAAACATTCCGAATTTGCTCACGCATAACTGATTCGGCGCCGAGTTCGATCCGTCGTTGCGTGAGGCTCGCATGCCACTGCTCGTTGGCAAATGTAAGAGCAGCCCCGCTTATTACGACGGTGAAGACGAGTAGGAATAGGTGCGCTCGAAGCGTCATAGACCGGCAACCCCTCCGGAGCACGCGGGACGGAAATCACCAGGCAGGCTACGGACAGGACTTTGTTGTGAGGCAGTTGAATTCATAACATGCCGCAGCCTAGCCTTATCTACTTGAAGACGAGAGGCTGTCGTCCCAAATAGTATTAGTCGCTGAGATTGTCTTCAGAGCTGATCGGATTACGCTCAGAGCGAGTTCATGACTATCCCTTGGTATGACCAAGACGGCGTCATTAATAGAGTCACCGTCATTAGATAGCAGGCCTCTAAGCTCATCAAAGTTCTTCCCTCGGATCTCTTTCTGAAATGCTTCGCTTTCTATGTATCCGCGATGCCGATCTCGTGATCTCTGGAAATGCATCCCGACGATTTCAAGGTCAGAATTTAATGCCCAGGCGATTTCGGTTAGTCCCCATCGACTTCGCTCAGTGCGTACGTGGATAACGCCGATCAGTTCATCGTCATCAGCAAAAACCGTATAAAGAGTGTGGGTCCCAAGTTCGTTTTCGTGAATTGTGAACGGCAACGTCTCAAGGATGCTGGCTCGGTTCGTCTCATCGACCACACGTACGATAGATCGGTAATGATCTAACTGGGGAAAGGAGGATTGCATCGCGCCGATCGGATCCCGCAGCGAGCAGTAGGCCTGACCGAAGGCCGTGGCGGGCGTTAAGACTAATAAAAGGAATAGGCCTATCGTCTTCATAAATGACCTTCTTTTAAAAATTAGAAGAACCGATATCGAAGTTCAAAACGCATGACATCCGGCGCTCCGCTTCGTGTGAGCTCATGTTGGTAGTCGACCGAGATCCAATAATGCCGAGCTAATGCGAGTTGAGCGCCGACTGTTAGAGAAGACTTCTTCGTCCATGCCCCCCTGCTACTCGCCGAAGGCCTCTCCATGCTCAACCTGCCTTGAGCGTACAAGAGGAGAGAATCGGCCGGTGTTCGCCAGGATAGGTCGATGAAATAATTGGCAATATCTGTTTTAGGCTTGCCTGTCGAATTATCCTGCCCGAGCGAAACCTGTGCGAGCGCGTCGATCGGCCCGCCCTGCCAACGAGCATCGATGCCTATCCTCGTTCTGTTGATGATGCTCCCATTTTTGAACGACAAAACTTTTCCGTGGAGCGCGGACGCTCCAAGGACAAAGGCTCGTTGGCTAGGCGTGCCAACCCGGCCCGAAACCAAGTAGGGGCCGCCCTTGTCTTTGTAGTCAAACCCTGAGCCGCGAGTGAGGGCGACTTCGTAGACGAACCTGGGGTTGACTCCGTTTATGCTGGTACCCCAGTCAACCTTATGGCCAAGGTTCGGACCGGTATCAAACTGCCGGAGGGTGCCCCCTGTAATCGGAGGAAGATTAAGGCCGTAGGGAATCTGGATGTGGCCAATGCGCAGGTTAACGCCGCCTCGGCGTGTGACGTAGTAATTAAAGTGAAATTCACGGACCTTAAAATCCCACGTTTCACGAAACGGAGGCGCTTTGCTGTCGCGATCGACGTAGAGTTGAACTAACAGCGTGCCTATGTCTCTTTTTTTAGTGCTCACCGCTTTCAGTAAATCGATTCCGAAAAATTGCTTATTCGTAAATCCTGAATCTTCATCCGTTTTGATTCGACCCGCGATATCAACGGCCCATCTCAAGTTATCCTTAATAAAGTTTAAGGCACTATCCTGAGGGAATTTGCCCCGGAGCGTGTCTAGGCCGCCAGCGGACCGCTCAGGGGACTGGTACTGCGCGGTATTCGCCTCTGTATTTGGTGGGGAGCCTGCGGCTGCCACCCCCCCGCAAAGAAGGGCGGTTGCGAATGCCATGCTGATCCGTACTAGGCCCCCTAGCTTTCGGTATTCGATATGGAGGCGGGCTCGAAACGCACTACTAGTCATCACGGCTTCCTAGCTAGTCCCTGTGCCATAAGCGCTCGACATTTGCTTGAACGTCGACTCGGATTTCATCCTGCAAAAACACGCCGCCCTCTCTCGCCCCCAATTATTCCTTCGTGACAATAATACTAATACTTTACTGAGAGAGACAAGTAGACAGAAATTTCGCCTACAGCTCAGTACTGGGACTGTCATAACAGGTGCGAGATGTGTGAGTTTTGTCGGCAAGACTGCAGCAGCATCCAAACTGTTAGCTAAAAATCAGA
>DGPZ01000005.1 GCA_002390675.1 Deltaproteobacteria bacterium UBA4427 | reverse complement strand
TTCGTCGAAACGCCTAGTCGCGAAAATTTCGCCATCGCGTCCGTTTGAGTTATGGGGGATGACGAGCAGATCGTGGCCCTGCGCGCGTGTGGCGTCCATCCGTCTCCACAGTGCTTCTGGGTCCGGCGAGTCCATCGCCGAGAAGGGACGATTTGGAGCGTCGGCACCTTTCAACTTAGCGCAAGGTTCATTCGCCCGAGGAGAGTGGCGATGCTTAGCGCCAAGGGCCGCTTTTAGGGCATCATAACCGCACTAGTTCCCGTAGACCGCGCCGCCGTCAAGCTTCAATATTGCGCCGGTCGTGAACTTAGACGCGTCGCTCGCGAAATAGAGCGCCGCGCCCACGATCTCATCCGGCTCGCCGCCGCGCCCCAGCGGAATCATCTTCCCTAAACCTTCCACCATGGCCGGAGTCCAGGCTTTGCTGATATCCGTCATGAAGGGGCCGGGCATGATGCAATTGACTCGAACGTTAGGCGCGAAGGTTCGGGCGAAGCCTTTAGTGAGATTGTTCAGTCCGGACTTCGCCGCTCCGTACGGGATCTCGCCGGGGCTCGACTGGACTGCGGCCGTACTGGATACGCCTATGATCGAGCCACCGCCCGCGTCACGCATGGCGCTGCCCAAGACGGCGGTCAATCGGAACGCGCCCTTTAGGTTCACGTCGATGACTTTGTCCCAGAGTGCCTCGGTGACGTCGAGGATGTCGCCGTAGACAGGCGACATGCCGGCGTTGTTCACTAGGACATCGACCTTTCCGAAATGGTCGAGGGCGCGCGCGGCGAGAGCGTCGCAGGCGTCCCAGTCGCCGACATGGCATCCGACCGCGAGGGCCTTCTGTCCTGTTTCGTTTGCTACCTCGGCAGCGAGCGCCTCGCAGTTTTCGGCCTTTCGGCTCGCGATCACGACGTCGGCGCCGACCCGCGCATATGCGAGCACGATCTCGCGCCCGAGTCCGCGACTGCCGCCGGTAACCACGGCGACTTTGCCATCGAGCCGAAACTGGGAAGTAGGATCTTGAACCATGGTGGTAACGTCTCCGAAATAAAGCCGAGCTGGCAAGGATGCGCGAGTATCCCACCGAAGGACTTTCTTTCCCACCCCGAGTAGCGCCGCCGCGCCCCTAGCGAGGAACAACATGCCTATCGATTTCAGCGTCGAGCCCGAATTTCAAGAACAGCTCGACTGGATGCGTGAATTCGTGGATGCGGAAGCGGTGCCGCTGGATCTCGCCTTTGGTGGGGAAGAGGGGATCTACAACAAGGCGCACCCTTTGTGGGCCGAAGTCGTTCGCCCGCTTCAGGAGAAGGTGAAGAAGCGCGGACTCTGGGCCTGCCATCTTGGGAAAGACCTCGGTGGCTTGGGCTACGGCCAGACGAAGCTCGCCTTGATGAACGAGATTCTCGGGCGATCCGGATTTGCTTCGAGCTTGTTCGGGTGCCAAGCACCAGACTCGGGCAATGCGGAGATTCTCGCGCACTACGGAACCGAAGCGCAGAAAGAAACGTACCTAGAGCCGCTTTTGAATGGTGAGATCTCATCGTGTTATTCGATGACCGAGCCCCAAGGAGGCTCGGACCCGAACGTCTTTAAGTGTAAGGCTACGCGAGACGGCGACGATTGGATCATCGAAGGCGAAAAGTGGTTTTCGTCGAGTCTGCGATGGGCAAAATTCGCGATCGTGATGGTCGTGAGTAATCCGGACGTTCCGATCTATCAGGGTGCCTCCATGTTCCTTGTACCGACGGATACCCCCGGACTCGAGATCATTCGCAATACGGGGATGGCCCATGAACCGCCGGGACACGGTGGACACGCCTATGTGCGTTACAACAAGGTGCGGGTCCCTAAGGAGAACTTGCTAGGCGGCGAGGGGCAGGCGTTTAAAATAGCTCAGACGAGACTCGGCGGCGGACGCTTGCATCATGCGATGCGAACCGTCGGCGCAGTGCGGCGGCTACTCGACATGATGGCGGAGCGCGCGGCGAGTCGGACGACGAAGGGGTCTCTCTTGGCCGATAAACAGGGCGTGCAGGAGATGATCGGCCGGACTTGGCTTGACCTCCAACAGTTCCGGCTTTTGGTGTTGCATGCGGCATGGGCCGTGGATCAAGTGGGTGGGTCAGCGGCCCGAACCGAAATTGCGGCAGTGAAGGTGATGACGCCTCAAGTTTATACGGACGCGGCTTATCGATGCATGAAACTGCACGGCGCGCTTGGAATCTCGAATGAAATGCCCATCGCCGGTATGTGGCTCGGGGGCGCTGCGCTTGGATTGGCGGACGGGCCTACAGAAGTTCATATGACAACGATTGCAAAGCACGTTCTCAAGAACGTGGAGCCGACGACGACGGGCTGGCCGAGTGAACATCTGCCCGAACGACGGGAAGCGGCTCGGGCACGCTACGCCGATATCTTGGAGCGAGCTCTTGCGAACGAGTAGGGCTGGCTTTTTCGCCGCGTGTTAGTTCTGTTCTGAGTCGTCTTCTGAGGCGGTGAGGCGGTGCTTCTGCACCTTGCCGCTGGCGGTGCGGGGGAGCTCGGTTTCGATGATGAAGCTGCGGGGCTGCTTGTAGCGCGCGAGTCGCGTTGAAAGCCATTCTGAGATGGGCTCGGCGCGTAGTGTGCGACCGGTGGCTGCAACGAGATGGGCGCGTCCGATCTCGCCCCACTCGGCGTCGGGGACCGCAATGACTGCGGCCTCTTCGATGTCTGGATGGTCGACGAGGGTGGCCTCAACTTCGGCGGGGTAGACGTTCTCGCCGCCCGAGATGTACATTTCTCGCGCGCGTCCAACGAGCGTGACGTCCAGGTCTGCGTCTTGAGTTGCCAAATCTCCGGTGCGTAACCACTCGCCGCGGATCGTTTCTGCCGTCGCCTCGGCCCGCTGCCAATAGCCGAGCATGGTGATCGGTCCGTTCACGACGATCTCGCCGACTTCCCCGACTTTGACATCTCGCCATTCTGAGACGTCGTCTTCAATGGTTGCGGGATCGATGAGGCGCAGAGTTGCGTGGTGAACTGGGCGCCCGACGCTGCCGGCCTTGGTGAGGGTTTGTTCGCTGTCCAGGCAGGTCAGGATCGAAGTCTCAGTCTGGCCGTAGCCCTGCTTCATGGCCAAGCCGCGATCGTGATAGGCGCGGATAAGCTCGGAGGGTGCTGCGGCGCCGGCCGTAAACGCAAAGCGCAGGCACGCGGGGGGCGTGCCGAAGGGCTCTTCCCGGTCGAGCGCGTCGAGCATTCGCTGATGCATGGTGGGCACACCGCCGTAGTAGGTGATGTCTTCCGAGTGGATTGCTTGCCAGACCCGTACCGCGTCGAAGCCTTCTTGGATCACGAGCCCGGCGCCGGCGAAGATTGTGGGGATCGCCAAGATTTGTAGGCCTAACGAATGGAAAAGCGGGGCGACGACGAGCACGCGGTCTTCGCTTCGGATGTCGAAATAGCGCTCCGCATTAAGGCAGTTGTAGAGCGTCTTTCGAAGGGGGAGGAGCGCGCCCTTGGGTTTGCCAGTCGTGCCTGAGGTGTACATGAGAATCATGGCATCGTCGGCGGATGGGTCGGGGCGACACGCGATAGGGTGACCTTCGGCGATCGCTGCTTCATAGGCGCAGCCAGTTTTGCGAGCCTTTGCGGCGACGGAATCTCTGCTGGCGGCTGTGCCGCTCGCTTCTGGCGCTTCGCCGATTTCGAGCCAACTCGGGTTCGCGTCTCTTAAAAGCTCAGCCGTCTTGTCCGCGCGCTCGCGCCAACTGCGTTCGACGATGACGACTTTGGGTGTGCAGTCGTCGAATTGAAACGCGACCTCGTCGGGGGTCAGCCGAGCGTTCACGGGTAGGGCGATTGCACCAAGCCGGGCGGCCGCGAAAATGGCTTCGAGCGTCGCGCCCCTATTCCCCAGCCAGACCGCGATACGGTCGCCCACTACGATCCCTTGGTCGGACATCCAGCCAGCAAGTCTCGCGACTCGGTCCTCGGCTTCCGCGTAATTGCATCTTCTATGGTCGTCGGCCCAGGCGAGGGCGCTAGGGCGGACCTGTGCCCAATGGCTGAGCCAATGAGCGACATCGTGATCGAGTGTGCGGGGCGTTGGATTTTGAGGCATCGCGGACCGTGAGCGTACCGGCCGGGGTAAGTCGAGTCAGGGCCAAGGCACGGTCGATGTTGATTCATGTGTGGATTGTGAGGGGTATGCTTCCGCCATGGTGATGGTTCGCGATTCAGTCAATAAGGCACTCAAAGCTGCCGAGGTTTCGGGTGGAAGCTTGCTCGTTGCGGTTTCAGGGGGACAGGACTCTGTTCTGTTGCTGGATACGCTGCGAACGCTCGCGCCCCATCTCGGCTTGAAGTTGATTATTGGGCACGTGAATCACGGATTGCGTGACGAAGAGTCCGAGGGGGATGAATCCTTTGTTCACGAACTCGCCCGCGCCGGGGGATGGACGTTCGACCAGCGACGGGTCGATCCGATGGCGGCGCGCGCAGACAGCGCAAACAGTCGACTCCGTCCGACGCTAGAAGAGGCCGCGCGGGATCAGCGTCGCGAGGCACTCGAAGCGATGGCCGAAGCGAACGGCGCGCGATGGATCGCGACTGCTCATCATCTGGGCGATCAGGCGGAGACCGTGATGCTGCGAATCCTTCGCGGGACAGGACCGGACGGCTTGGTGGCGATGTCGCCAGTTGATCGGGCGGGCCGATGGATTCGGCCCATGCTCGGGATTCCGCCGGAGGCGATCGCGGAGGAAGCCCGCCGTCGGGGGCTCACTTGGCGCGAAGATTCATCTAACTCGGACCGGCGCTTTACAAGGAATCGACTGCGCCATGATTGGCTCCCCGGATTAGCGGCAGACTTCAACCCTAAGCTCCTCAGGAATCTCGCCAATTTGGCCGAAGCACAGAGTTGGGACCTCGAATGGATCGAAGGCCTAGTCGCAGTTGCCGCGAAGGAGCGCATCGAAAGTGGAGTCCAGGGTGTCCGACTCGAAATCGATGGCTGGGAAGCAGTTCCAGAAGCGCTCGCTCGACGTTTGGCGCGGGAGGCGCTCGTTCGTGCGGGACTTGGGCGCGATGTCACGCGGGCTCATATCGAGCGTGTTCTCGAATTCCTGCGCCGCGGCCGGTCCGCCGGGCGCGATCTCAGAATCGAGCTCCCAGAGGGGATTCACCTCCGGCGCGTTGATGATGCGTTCCTCTTGTCATGCAGCGAAGCAGACGACGAGATCCCGCGGGTTGGGGCTGCTACATTACTACCGCGGGAATGAACGGATTTATACGCGGCCTTCGGCCACTGAATGCGTAGGAAACCCAATCGCTTCCAGAATAAATAAGCGGCGTGTGACCGGGCGAGGGGCTGGTTCACGACCACTGAGCGAACTCGAAGTTGCTCGCCAGTGTCCCAGCGTTGGGACCAGAGCGTGTACTAGCCATCCCCGCCTGACCGGCAGGGGCTTGACGTCACTTCAAGCGCGCTCATATCACTCTCCACAATCCTGCTCCTCGTATGCACGCGCCCCCCACAATTTCCCCCCGGTTCCGTTTGAACGTCAGTTCAAAGCAGGCCGGGACGACACGCCCGCCGATCGGAGAAAGCTGTGAATCAGCAGTTCTACAAGAACCTCGCCCTTTGGGTTGTGATCCTCGTGGTCATGCTTCTTCTGTTCACAACGCTCAAGGAGAATGAAAGCCCGGTCCCGAACATCGCTTTTAGCGAGTTCATGGATCAAGTGACGACGAATCAGATTGAAGCCGTCACGATCGAAGAGGGGCATATCGAAGGCAAGTACGCGGATGGGCGCAAGTTCACGACTTACGCGCCGCCGACCGCGATCACCGGTGAGTTCCTTTCGGATCTCGACGGGCGCAGTATCCGGACGGAAGTGAAGCCCAGGGATGAAGGCAGCTACTGGAGCCAGCTCCTGATTATGTGGGTCCCGTTTATTCTCTTGATCGGCCTGTGGATGTTCTTCATGCGGCAGATGCAGGGCGGATCGGGCAAGGCTATGAGCTTCGGGAAATCCAAAGCCCGCCTAATGAACGAAAACTCCAATAACGTGACGTTCAAGGATGTCGCGGGTATCGAAGAATCCAAGACCGAACTCGAAGAGATCATCGAGTTCCTACGGGAGCCCAAGAAGTTCACGCGACTCGGTGGAAGGATTCCGAAGGGCGTATTGCTCGTCGGGCCTCCCGGTACGGGTAAGACCCTGCTCGCACGCGCCGTCGCCGGCGAAGCGGGCGTTCCTTTCTTCTCCATTTCCGGCTCGGACTTCGTTGAGATGTTCGTCGGCGTGGGCGCTTCGCGCGTGCGCGACCTTTTCTTGCAGGGCAAGAAGCAGGCTCCGTGCATCATCTTCATCGATGAGATCGACGCCGTCGGCCGCCATCGCGGCGCTGGCATGGGCGGTGGTCATGATGAACGCGAGCAGACGCTGAATCAGTTGCTGGTAGAAATGGATGGCTTCGAGAGTAATGAAGGCGTAATTATGATCGCCGCCACGAATCGGCCCGACGTGCTCGACCCCGCGCTTCTGCGCCCCGGTCGTTTCGATCGCCGCGTGGTCGTGCCGCGTCCCGATCTGAAGGGGCGAATTGAGATTTTAAAGATCCACACGCGGCGTGTGCCGCTGGCGGACGATGTGAACCTCGAACTTCAGGCGCGTGGTACGCCGGGGTTTGTCGGTGCGGATCTCCAGAACCTCGTCAATGAAGCGTCGCTCCTCGCAGCGCGTCGAAACGCAGCCCGTGTGGGTCACGAAGACTTCGAGAATGCGAAGGACAAGGTGCTCATGGGCACCGAGCGCCGCAGCATGATCATGTCCGACGAAGAGAAGCGGGTCACTGCCTATCACGAAACGGGGCATGCTTTGGTGGCGATGCTCACACCGGAAGACTCGGATCCCGTTCATAAGGTCACGATCATTCCACGCGGCATGGCCCTCGGTCTGACGCAGTATCTGCCGGAGAGGGATCAGCACACGCACACTAAGGATCAGATCTTTGCCCGGATTCGCCATGCCATGGGTGGACGCGCCGCTGAAGAAATCGTGTTCAACCACTTCTCGACCGGGGCTTCGAACGATCTTCAGCAGGCCACGAGTTCCGCGCGCCGCATGGTGACGGAATTCGGGATGAGCTCCGCGCTCGGCCCGGTTTCGTATAGCTCTGAGAACGGAGATGTATTCCTTGGGCGTGACTACGCTCAACAGAAGGGCTACAGCGAACAGAAGGCTCGGGAGATTGACGATGAAGTCGCCGCGATCCTGACAAAGAAATACGAAGAAGCGAAGACCATGCTGATCGAAAATCGGCACTTGCTCGACACCATTGCGAATACGCTTCTCGAACGCGAGACGCTTGAAGGTCCGCAGCTGAATATGATTATGAAGGGCGAGCCGCTTCCGGCGCCCGATACGTCTAGTGGCGAGGGGGATGAAGTGACCCGTACGCCGCATGGCGAACGAGACGAAGACGTTCCGGGAGGCTCCATGCCTGACCCTGAGCCGATGCCAGGATAGTTACAGAGCGTTTGACGAATGAGGGTGCGGGCCAAAGGGGTCCGTCGAGATGAACGATCGAGCGGGCTGAGGAGCAAGCATTGATCGAAGTGTTGTGGCAATTAGGGGCGGACCTTGCGGAGTTTTTCAGACTCCGGTTCGATCCGCTTCGCGACACGATCGATATTCTGCTTGTCACGTCTGGGATCTATTGGCTACTGCTGCTGATCCGGGGCACCCGCGCGATTCAGATACTCGTCGGTCTGATCGTGCTGATTGCGCTCTCCCTCGCGAGCCAACTCTTCCAGCTAGCGGCTCTCGGCTTGATCCTTGAACGGCTTCTCGAGCCCGCCGTCCTGATCATAGTGATTCTCTTCCAGAACGATATTCGCCGCGCCCTCGCACGTGTGGGCCGCGGCTTCTTCCCGTCGTTCTCGGCGGAGCAAGAAATCCAGGTCGTCGAGGAGGTCGTGAAGGCTGCGGGGCAGCTTTCACAGCGCCGTCAGGGTGCGTTGATGGTCATGGAACGCGAAAGCAATCTGGGCGACTTGATCGAGCAGGGCGTACCAGTCGATGGCGCGCTTACGAAGGAACTACTCGCCAGTATTTTTCATCCATCCTCTCCTATGCATGACGGCGCTGTCGTCCTGCAAGAGGGGCGGGTGGCCTCGGCTGGATGCATCCTGCCGCTCACGCTGCGCACCGATCTTCCAGAGGGCTTGGGGACGCGACATCGAGCTGCCGTGGGGATTACCGAAGAGACCGATGCGCTGGTGGTGGTGGTTTCGGAGGAGACTGCAAATATCTCTGTCGTACTCGGCGGTGAAATGTTGCAGGGCCTCGATGCGCCGCAGCTGAGAGTTGTTTTGCGAGACGTGCTCGGTGGGGAATTGAAGGAATTGCCCGAGGCAGCGGATGTTAAGGGCCGCCTCGAGATCGCTGACAACTCTAACGACCAAGCCAGCGCCGGCTGATCCAATTGATCACAATGCTCCTCGTCTAGGACTGATGGGAGCGGACAGGGTGCACACGCGGCGACGCGGCGCATCCGAAAGGGGACGGGTGCCGATGGCGTCGCGCTTCGAGAATCTTAGACCGGGGGTGTTGGTCCTCGCGCTCGCCATCAGTGTCTTCATTTGGGCGGTGGCCCAGGGAACCTCGAGCGTCATTCAGTCCTTCGACGTTGAAGTCGAGCTGGTCGGCGTCGAGGACGCCTTGGTCATCACGGATCAGAGTTCCGATGAGATCAATGTGCGAATTCGTGGCAGCCGTGCATCGCTTCGCAATCTGGACACCGACGCTCTCAAGTACCGCGTTGATGCGAGGGGCGGGAAGCCAGGGGTTGCTGTCTACGAAGTAGACGTAGAGACCATCGAACATCCGACGGGAACGCAGTTTGTGGGGTATTCCCCATCAAGGCTTCAGGTTCGATTCGAGAAACGAGGTCGAAAGGCTGTGGAGGTTCGTGCCGAGATAGAAGGAACGCCTGCTCCGGGGTTTCATGTTGCCGGGGTGGAGTTGGAGCCGCAGAAGATCTGGCTCGAAGGGGCTCGGAGCCAAGTAATGCGTCTCACAGAGGTTGTCACCGAAACCGTCAATGTCGCGGGTCTTGCCGCAAACACCCAGCGAGAGGCTCGCCTCGTGCTGAGTGGCGGAACGGTATGGGCCGAGGACAACACGCCGGTGCAGGTGACGATTCGGATCGAAGCGGATCCTCTCCCAGAGCCGGAGATTGATCTCGAAGACGCTGACTTGGAAGACCCCGGTCTGCTTGAAAGTCGCGAGAGCGACGGTACGCAGACGGAGGAGGATGCAGCATGAGCGGTGAACACGTTCGAAAGTTATTTGGAACCGACGGAATTCGCGGGACCGCCAACGTTTACCCCATGACGCCCGAGGTAGCCCTCGCGTTGGGCCGTGCGATTGCGCACGTCTTTCGAGAGGCAGAGGGCTCGCGCAAGCAAATTCTGATCGGTAAAGACACGCGCCTTTCCGGGTATATGTTCGAGGATGCTTTGGCAGCGGGCATTTGCTCTATGGGTGTGAATGTGATCCAGGTGGGTCCTGTGCCTACGCCTGCGCTCGCATTTCTGACGCGTGATATGCGCTGCAATGCCGGCGTCATGATTACCGCCAGCCATAACCCCTATCAAGACAACGGGATCAAGTTCTTCGCGGCCAACGGCTTCAAGCTCCCGGATCAGGAAGAGGCGCGCATCGAAGGTCTCATCGAGACCGGCGAAGTGAGCCAAATCTCCGTGCCGCCAGATGAAATAGGCCAGGCGCATCGCATCGATGACGCACGCGGACGTTATGTCGTCTATCTGAAGAATGCCTTTTCGCGCGAGCGCACCCTCGAAGGCATGCGGATCGTCCTCGACTGTGCGAATGGTGCGGGCTACCGGGCTGCTCCGACGGTCTTGCGCGAACTCGGGGCTGAAGTCTTTACGCTCGGTGTCGAGCCGAACGGTCGCAACATCAACGACGATTGCGGCTCGCTCTTTCCTGAACGTGCGGCCGCGAAGGTTCTAGAGCTGCGTGCAGATGTCGGAATCTCCCTCGATGGCGACGCAGACCGCGTAATCGTGATCGACGAACGCGGCGAAATCTACGACGGCGATATGCTGATGTGGATGTGCGCGCGGGATATGAAGAAACGCGGTGCGCTTGAGAAGGATACGGTCGTGGCGACCGTGATGAGTAATCTCGGGCTCGAACTCGCCTTGCAGTCGATTGGTGTTGAGTTGCTTCGGACGCAGGTAGGCGATCGTTATGTTGTCGAGGCCATGCGCGAAGGTGGCTATAATCTCGGCGGCGAACAGTCAGGACATATTCTCTTCCTCGATCATTCGACGACGGGAGATGGCATGATGTCGGCCCTGCAGGTCTTGGTTTTGATGGCTCGAAGTGGCCAGAAGTTGTCGGAGTTGAACAAAGGCTTTGTCCGATTGCCGCAGGTCATGGTCAACATCGGCGTTGCCGAGAAGCGGCCGATTGCGGAACTAATTTCGTTTCAAGAGCAGGTCGCCGAGGTCGAAGATGAACTCGGTGATAATGGTCGTGTTTTGATTCGTTATTCCGGGACCGAGAATCTGGCACGCGTCATGGTCGAAGGACGCGACGAAAACCGCGTCCATGAAATGGCGAACCACCTAGCGAGTAAGCTTAAACAGTCCCTCGCAGGAGGCGCTTAGGTATTGCAGATCGTCCTCTCCCTGGACAGTTGGCCCTCCTTGCGAGAATTTGCGGAGGACGAGCGGAGCGATCTTGGTGCAGCGGCCCACCTTGCTGAGCTAGCGGGCGTCGGAAGCTTGCGGCTTTCGATCAACGAGGATTTGTCCCCGGTTCGAGAGACGGATGTCGACACGCTGCGGCGTGCGTCGCATTCGATGGAACTTCGGATGCCGGTGTCTCCGAATCTTTTGAAGATTCCTCTGGCGGCGCGGCCGGATCGCGTGGTGCTTGTGGGTGAACGGCATGAAGCGGCCGGGCCGGCTCCACCGGTTGATGCTCGTGTTTCGGGTGCGGCGCTAGGGAGCGTTCTTCGATCGCTCTCGGAGGCCGGAATTGCGACGAGCGTGCGCGTGGCGCCCGAACTGGACGCCGTACGTGCTGCGCATGCGCAGGGCGTGAACGACATTGAGCTTTTCACGGGCTATCTCGTGGACCTACCGACTGCCGAGCGGCGAGCCGCGCTTATGACCTTGGGTGATACCTCTCGGCTCGCGAGCAAACTTCGGTTTGGGATTGCGGTGGCCGGCGGTTTGGATGATCGCAACGTGCGCGAAGTGCTCGAAGCAGCCCCTTCAATTGAGCGCGTGGTCTTTGGGCGAGGCTTGGCACGGAGGGCCCTGCTTGTAGGCCTCGATCGCGCCGTTCGAGACTTCCACGACCGAATGCGCTGAATCGGCATACTTGCGGTCACATGATCTCTGCGATCGCCTGCGTCGGCTACGCTTTGGGCTCTGGGAGATAGAGACTCCATCGGAGCAGCGTACTGGGAGGCAGCATGAGCGAAGGCGACGGAAACGACGATTCGCGTCATGCT
The DNA here is from genome assembly GCA_002390675.1 of Deltaproteobacteria bacterium UBA4427. Classification (GTDB taxonomy): domain Bacteria; phylum Myxococcota_A; class UBA9160; order UBA9160; family UBA4427; genus UBA4427. The sequence goes on along the minus strand of DGPZ01000005.1, from coordinate 8,064 downwards.
GAATCGCGGGATCAAGAGGCGCGTAATAGAGCTCGTGAGAACGGGGTCTGGTCGCTTGTGACGGCCGCCGAGATGCAAGGCCTCGATCGACACACGATCAGCGAGCTCGGCGTCCCCGGCGAGGTTTTGATGGAGAGCGCGGGGCGCGCCCTGGTCGCTCCGGTTCTTGCTTTGCGTGGAGAGAGCCGGCGTCAAGACAGGCCGATCCGGGTGCTTTGTGGTTGCGGAAATAATGGCGGCGACGGCTTTGTGCTCGTTCGCCATCTTGTGGCGGAAGGCATTGAGGCCGAGGCTATTCTGCTAGGCGACCCCAAAAGATTGCCGCGTGATGCGGCGTCTAACTGGGATCGGTTAGCGCGAATAAACGGTGCGCGTCGGGTGATCGATCTCAACGATAACAAGATCGATTGGGGGGCGATTTTTTCCGAATCGAGCGTCATTGTAGATGCTCTTTTCGGGATTGGTCTCAAGCGTGAAATTTCGGGTCCGTTCGCGCAGCTTGTAAACGCCTGTAATGCAGCGCATGCCCGTGGTCTGCCCGTCCTGTCCGTGGATATGCCGACGGGGATTGCGACGAATACGGGCGCAGTTCTCGGGGCCGCGATCGAAGCGGATCACACCATCACGATTTCGCAGCCTAAGATTGGACTCGTGCTCGAACCCGGGGCGAGTCATGCAGGCCGAATCACAGTCGCACGAATCGGAATCGCGGATGCGAATGCAGAACGTCTTCCACGCGTCGACGCTTGGGACGAGCGTGCAGCCGCCGCACGATTGCCGCTGCGGGGTCGAGCAGGGCACAAGGGCTCCTTTGGTCACATACTGGTCATTGCTGGATCGACGGGGAAGACGGGCGCAGGAGTGCTCTGCGCACGAGCTTCGCTGCGCGCCGGGGCAGGGCTTGTGACGTTGGCGCATCCGGTCGGCTTAGAGACCGAGTTGGCAGCGTTGCCCGTCGAAGTAATGAGCGCGCCCGTCGCCGCGACTGCGGACGGCCGATTTGCACGTGCCGGTGAGAAAGTAATCGAGGAACTTGTGGCTTCCCGCGATGTTGTCGCACTCGGCCCGGGGCTTGATAAAGATCCGGAAACCGTTGATTTGGTGCGACGCTTGGTAGCAGGAATCGATCTTCCGCTCGTGATCGATGCAGATGGGCTCAATGCGCTGGTGGATCATCTCGACCGACTTCACGATCGCCGTGCAGCGACCGTCCTCACACCTCATCCTGGGGAAGCAGCCCGTCTGCTTAGGTGTACCGCTGGCGAGTTGAATGCGGACAGAGTGACCGCGGCGCGTGCGCTTGCGCATGAGGCGAAAGCGGTGGTTATATTGAAGGGCGCTCGCACGGTGATCGCGGATCCGACGGGTCGCGCATTGATCACGCCGACGGGGGGACCCGTACTTGCGACTGGGGGGACGGGCGATGTGCTTACAGGCATTGTTGCGGCCTTATTGGCTTCGGGCTGCGATGCGTTCGAGGCGGCGGGACTTGCGGCCTGGTGGCATGGTGCGGCGGCCGATAGATTGCCTCAGGCTCGCGTTGGTTTCGGCTTATTAGCGAGCGAATTGGCAGATGCGCTCCCGGCAGCCGCTGAACAGATAACTGCTCGAGCGGAAGCTCGCACGTTGGAAGGAAACCCTTATGGCGTCCTGGACCTGCAATTCAGCTAACCCCGAAGACACTCATGCTATGGGGCGGGCGCTCGGGCAATCGATCGGAGCAGATGGCTTGGCGATCGCTCTGGTGGGTCCCCTTGGCGCGGGGAAGACCGTTTTTGTTAGGGGGCTCGCTGAGGGTCTGGGCGTTGAGCCTAGGTCCGTCTCTAGTCCGACTTTCGTGATTGCTCAGCAATATGCCGTGCCGCAAGGGCCAGAAACGCTTCATCACGTGGATCTTTATCGATTGGAAGATCCCGAAGAACTCGAGTCGATCGGGTTCTACGACATGTTTGCGGCAGGGTCTGTGCTCGCAGTGGAATGGGCGGATCGCTTTCCTGGTGTGTTAGGTCCGGATCATCTTCGAGTGGACTTCGAAGGACCCAGTGCCTCCGAGGGTGTGAGCCGCACCTCGAGCGTTTCGGTTGCCGGGCCGGCGGACGGCCTCGCTGCACGAATCGCTTCAGATTGGTTCGAGCGCCTTGAACGAACGGAGCGCTCGACGTCGGATGCGACAGGAAGCGGCCCCGCAATGCACGGGCTGCTTGCTTGGCTAGTCGCGGCGGGTCTTTTGGCAGCTATGTTGGCAGAATCACGGTTCTTCGCGAATTCGGATCCCATAGCGACCGGCTGCAGCGTGTTTGAGGCGGTTCCGGCGGTAGCGAATGGAGCCTCTGTCGAGGGGGCGCCCTTCACGGATCGCTTTGGAACGCTTTCGGTTCGCTGCGCCTCGCCTGATGAGTCTATGCGTCCGGTCGAAGGGGTGGCGCGGCTTTTACTGGGAAAGCGGGTGGATCTGAATGAGGCAAACCAAGCCGTGCTGATGAGTTTGCCGGGAGTGGGGCCGGGGCGTGCGCAGGCAATCCTTCGCAGCCGGTTCGACTCTCCGTTTCAGTCCGTTTTGGATCTAGAGCGCGTAGCCGGGATCGGCCCGAAGACTCGATCGAAGCTTGAACCTTGGGTCAAGGCCGATCAGGGGCACCATGATGGCTGAAGATCCGTGCGATGATCCTAGGGCGAAGGGCGACTCGACTGGCTCGGAATGGTCGTGGCCCACGAACTGGGCGGAGTTTGAGTCGCAGCTTCGCGCCGAAATTTGGCGCGTGGCGCCTCAAGAATCGGCGCCGCGCCGCTGGTTCCGCTCGCTAGCGCAGTTAACCACCTTGACGCTGCGTGGCTTCGTTACGGACAAGCTTTTGCTTCGAGCCAGCGCACTAACCTACGTGACGGCGATTTCGATCATTCCAATGTTAGGTGTTGCGATCGCAATCGTAGGTGTCTTAGGCGGTGATGAGACTCTTGTTAATTTTGCAGTTGATCAGCTGACGACCGTCGCTCCAGAAGTCCGCGAAACGGTTTTGAATTTTGCAAAGAAGCTCGATTTTAGAAGCTTCGGGACGGTTGGCGGTGCGATTCTATTCGGCACCGCCATCTTCGCGTTGCGGCATTTGGAAACGACGCTCAATGACATTTGGGGTGTTGCGGATTCGCGGAATTGGGCGCGTCGCTTCTCCGACTATTTGGCGGTGTTAGTGGTTGCTCCGATGTCGACCGGTGTTGCGGTGAGTCTTGCTACGACGTTGGAGAGTGCACGGGTCGTGAGTTGGCTACGTGAGGACGAAACTTTCGCGCAGATTTATGGATTGGGACTCGCTCAGGTTCCAGTGCTCGTTCTCTTTGTTGGATTTACCTTTCTCTACTGGTTCTTCCCCAACACCAAGGTGCGAATTCGTGCGGCTGCTCTGGGCGGCGCTGTCGCGGCGGTGCTTTTCTCTGCGGCGCGTGCGATCTACGTCGACTTTCAGGTCGGGGCGGCAACCTATCAGGCGGTGTTCGGCGCTCTGAGCGCGGTGCCGCTTATTTTGGCTTGGCTCTACGTCTGTTGGGCGGTGCTCTTACTCGGTGCGGAAGTTGCGTTCGCCACACAGACCCTTCCCTTTACCCGGCGGGAAATGCGGCAGGGCGATGCGGGAACGGCGGAGCGCGAAGCGATCGCACTCGCAATCGCCGTGAGCATCGGCCGGTCCTTTCTCGATCGTTCGACCCCACCGACCGCCGAGAACCTTGCGGACAATTTGGATGAGCCCGTTCGGCTGGTCCGGCAGCTGTGCGAGTTGCTTCAGCGGTCTGGCGTGATCCTGCCAGTTCACCGCGATGACGAGATGGACCCGGCCTTTGTGCCTGGTGGACCCCTACCTGCGATCTCGGCCGGAGCGGTTCTGCGGGCGACTCGCGGACGAGAGGCCGGGGGAGTGCGCCTCCGGGATGCTCCGGGAAAGAGGGTCGCGCTGGCGCTAAAGGCACTCGACAGCGCGTGGAGCCAGGTGGCGGATGAAACGACGCTTGCGATGCTCTGTGACTCTGGGGAGCCTTCTGAGAGCGCGGCCGACGCGCAATAAGAGGGTCAATCCGGGCGACGTGGTTTGAATCCGAGGTGGTGGGGGCTACGGTGCGCGCGCGAAAACGAGTACGAAGAAGCTGAATGCGAATCTATCTTGATCACAATGCGACGACCCCCGTCCGGCCCTCCGTAGCAGAGGCGATGAGCGGCATTTTGCGTGCCGAGTTTGGGAATCCATCGAGTGTCTACGAAGAGGGCGCCTTGGCCCGTGCCCGGGTCGAAGCTGCGCGCAGCGAACTCGCGAGGCTTTTGGCGATCGAGCCTCGGTCGATTCGCTGGACCGGCGGCGCAACCGAAGCGAACAACACGCTCCTGTTCGGCTTGCTCTCGCCCGGCGACCATGTCGTTACGACGGAGATTGAACATCCCTCGGTCGCTGCGCCGCTCGCGCTGTTGGAATCGCGGGGCGTCGAAGTCACGAGGATCGCGCCGGACGAGACGGGATGCGTCGCTGCCGAAACCGTGCTCGGTGCGGTGCGTTCCGATACGCGCCTCGTCTCCGTGATTTGGGCGAATAACGAAACGGGATCGTTGCAGCCAGTCGCGGACATCGTCGACGGCTGTCGAGCGCGCGGTGTCATGACCCATTCCGACGCCACCCAAGCCGTAGGAAAAGCGGTCATCGATCTCGCTAGTGTTCCCCTTGATTTCCTTTCGACTTCGGCGCACAAGCTCGGCGGTCCCAAGGGCGTGGGTGCATTGATCGTTCGCGGAGATCCTAAATTGCCTGCTTACTTGCACGGTGGCGGGCAGGAATACGGACTTCGCGGTGGCACGGAGAATGTGGCCGGAATCGTTGGCTTCGGCGAAGCCTGCGTCCTGGCTCGCGAAGAACTAGCAGATCGTCTGGTGCGCCACGGCGAGCTCCGGGACAGACTTTGGGCGGGGCTGCAGAAGCGGATCGACGGCCTTCGCTGGAACGGCGACCGGGATCGTCAGCTTTCCAATACGCTGAATGTCGAATTTGAGGGGCTCGCAGGAGAGGTGCTGGTACAGGCACTTGATGTGGAAGGCATAGCAGTCTCGGCGGGAGCAGCGTGTCATTCGGGTTCGATTGAACCGTCGAAAATTCTGCTTGCCATGGGTCGAACTTCCGAACAGGCTCGAGCCAGTATTCGACTGTCAGTTGGCTGGGGCGTAGATGAGAGTCAGGTGGACCGAGTCGCAGAAGTGTTGGGGACGCTTGTTCCCCGTATACGCGCAGCGGAGGCACCATGAGTCTGCCTAACGAGATCGATGTACCCACCGAACGTATCGTTGTCGCCATGTCCGGAGGTGTCGATTCGTCGGTCGCTGCGGCGATGCTGGTGGAGCAAGGGGCGGATGCGATCGGCGTGACCATGCGTCTGTCGGAGAGCGAGTCGAGGTGTTGTTCGCTTGAAGATGCGGATGACGCGCGGCGTGTATCCGAATCGCTTGGGATCAAGTTCTACGTAGCGAATTATGCTGATGCCTTTGGTAGCGAAGTCATTGATGCCTTTGCCGATGATTATCTCGCTGGCCGAACCCCAATTCCCTGCATCGCCTGCAATAAGTCTTTCAAGTTCGACCATCTTCTCGAGCGCGCGCGGGTTTTTGGAGCGTCTCGAGTGGCAACGGGACACTACGCGCGACTAAAGCACGATCCTGACACGGGACAGGCTCGGCTCTTTCGCGGTGTCGATCGCGAGAAGGACCAGAGCTATTTTCTCTTCTCCCTCAGTCAGGAACAGCTTCGCGCCGCTTCGTTCCCGGTGGGCGACCTCAGTAAGCATCAGGTTCGCGAACGAGCGCGTGCACTTGGAATGGGCACGGCAGACAAGCCGGATAGCCAGGAAATTTGCTTCGTGCCGGACGGCGACTACGCCAAGGTCGTGGAGCGGATCCGACCCCATGCGGCCCGACTTCGGGGCGAGATAGTGGATGAATCAGGAAAGGTTCTCGGAGAACACAGAGGGGTTCACCGGTTTACGGTTGGCCAACGTCACGGGCTCGGCATCTCGGCGGATCGCCGGCTCTATGTCCTACGTCTTGATCCCCGAGAGCAAAAGGTTGTCGTTGGCGATGTGGATTCGCTCGACTGCGGAGAGGCGCGGGTTGAACGAGTCAACTGGATCTCCGGCTCGCCGCCGAGCGAAGCGATTCGGGTGCGCGTACAGGTGAGGCATAGGCACAAAGCGGCGCTTGCACGCATCGTTCCCGGCCCGAACGATATGGCGGCGATTGCGTTTGAAGAGCCGGTTCGCGCTGTAGCGCCTGGGCAGGCTGCGGTCTTCTATGACGCGGCGGACGATAATGAAGTGATCGGTGGCGGTTGGCTGCTCGAAGGGATCCCGTGAGTCGCGAATCGAGCGACGGATCGGATAGCCGCTTCGAGGAAAAGGAACGGCTGGAACGCGTGACGCGACTTTCCGAAGTGTTAGGCCATTCTTTTGCGGATGAGGACCACATCACTCGGGCCCTTCAGCATTCTTCCTTTGCGAACGAACGGGCGAGAGAGCGTGGAAACGCCCAAAATGCCGGCCTCTCGTCGCTGGTGGCAGACGTTGAATGTGAGAGTAACGAGCGCTTGGAATTTCTCGGCGACGCAGTGCTTACGTTAGTGGTGGGGGAAGCGCTCTACGAGGCCAAGCCGGACTGGCGCGAGGGCGACCTTACACGCGCGCTGCATTCGATTGTAGAAGGAACATCTCTGACGGAGCTGGCGAAAAAGCTCAATTTGGGGAGAGTCATCCGTCTCGGTCGTACGGAAGAGCAATCCGGCGGAGGCGACAAGGCTTCGATCTTGGAAGACGCCATGGAAGCCGTGATCGGCGCTCTTTATTTGGACGGTGGGATCGAGGCCGTTCGCCGTTTCGTACACAACCATTTCGCAGATGCCTTGGCGGCAGATGCGGTTCGCGTTGAGCGTGATCCGAAGACGGCACTCCAGGAAATGCTGATGGCGGAAGTCGGCTCCTTTCCATCCTATCGGATGGTGGGCGACTCGGGCGTCGAGGGTGATGACGATCGCTTCGAGGTCGAGGTGAGTTCCGAGGGAGAGCCTCTCTCGCGAGGGATCGCTCGGACTAAAAGAGGTGCAGAGAAAGCGGCGGCACGCGCGGCGCTCGATGCACGGGAAAATAGTGACGCGTCAGGAGGCGCTCCGGATGAGTGACTTTCGTGCGGGCTTTGTTGCCTTGCTCGGTCCGCCGAATGCGGGCAAATCGTCTCTTTTGAATACTCTGTTAGGTCAAAAGCTCGCCATCGTGAGTTCTAAGCCGCAGACGACTCGAAGCCGTATTCTTGGAATTCTGCCTCGCGAAGGAGCGCAGATACTCTTTCTGGATACGCCCGGAAAACACAAGGGAGACAAGAAGCTCAACAACGCCTTGAACGCCGTTGTGGATCAGGTTTCTAGGGACAGCGAAGTAGCGCTCTTGCTCGTCGACCGTGTCGTTGGTTGGACCGAAATTCATCAGGAATTGGCGGAAGCGCTCACGAAGCTTCGTCGGCCGACGATCGTAGTGGGGACGAAGAGTGATATCCGCCGCGCGGCGGAAAGCGCGTGGCCGATCCCGGAGGCGCCATCCGATTGGCAGCAACTCGCGGTGTCGGCGAAGTCCGAGGAAGGGCTTGAGCCTTTGCTCCAAGCGATCGTTGAGCAGCTACCTCCTTCGCCGCCTCTCTTCGGCGAGGACGAGCTCACGGATCGACCTATGCGGTGGCTCTGTGCCGAAATGATCCGCGAAGCGCTCTTCGATCTGCTCGATCAGGAGCTTCCGTATTCCATGGCCGTTGAAGTCCTGCGCTACGACGAGTCGAGCAAGAGGGCCGTGAAGATCGGTGCGAATTTATTGGTCGCTCGGGATAGCCAGAAGCGGATCGTCGTGGGGAAGGGCGGATCCATGATCAAGAAGATCGGGATTCGTTCGCGCAAAGCGATCGAGGAATGGGTGGGCCATCAGGTCCATCTTGAACTCTTCGTGAAGGTGGACCCCACTTGGCTGAAGAGCCCGCGCCGAATCGAAGAGCTCGGTTACCACTGA
>DGPZ01000058.1 GCA_002390675.1 Deltaproteobacteria bacterium UBA4427 | reverse complement strand
GATCGAACTTCAGGTCCATGGAATCGCCTGATCCCCACCGGATCGTCGCGCCAAAGGCAGACTCCTCGTTCAGATGAGGGATACCGGCAGCGTCGAGCGAGAGCTGGTCCTCGACCAGGGCGCGGCTCATTCTCTGTTCCGTCCGAAATCAAAAGCCAAATCGAGTCTCGATCACAGATACGCTAACTTATCCCGGAGTGGACGAAGCGAATCCATATGTACCTTCAAACACCAAGAAGACGCTGTATGCAAAGCAAGCCCGGGCCAGGATCCCGGAATTCATTATGCAGAGCAGGGTGTTATGCGATTGTGGCAGAAGCTTCCCAAGCTAAGGGTCGCCGGTTCGAACCCGGTCTCGCGCTCCAACTTTATGAACGGTCACAGTCACTTATGGCTGTGGCCGTTTCTTGTTTGCGGAGCCGTGCCCTGGTTTGGCCCGTGCTTGCTTGATCGATTGTTTTTTCTTGGCCGCCAGACATTCGACGGCATTAGTGGTGTCTCGAGCTTGGTCCGCCCGGTCAAAAAACTCCACCCGACGCGGTGAATCGTTCATAATGAAGCCGGGAAGGGCGTTTGTCGTGCCTTCCTAGCGGAACGATCCACCTCCTGGGAACGAAACACGCTCATGCGCACGCTCGCTCTACTTCTGGTTTAGGTTCTTTCGCTCGCTTCGAGTTCCGTGAGACGAGTGAGAAGGCAGCTTCGAACGGGCTGCTAAAAGAGCGCAGCAAATGGGGAGGGACCCGATGCAAGCCATACCGATCTATCCAAAACGGAACCTATTGGCGGCCGCGCGAGATGGGCTCGTCTGGCTGTCGGGTCCCGTGAGTGAGCGCGGGGCGTCGAGGGGTTTCCGGATCGCCGTTCATCTGGGCGGGCCCGCCCTACACGCGCGGCGGCTCGCGATGAGCGAGAACCCCTCCGGGCGGAGCCTCTTGGAGGAACGCCCGGATCTCTGTGCGGCACTGAATGACATGACCAGCCTAGGCGCAATGCCCGAGGGATCCCTCGGCCGGGCCTACTACGAATTCATGGATCACCCTGAGACGATCCCTGGCTACATGCTCTCGGGCTTGATCTACAAAGATGGTTGGATCGACACGGTCCCGATGGATCCGCAGCTTCGCTGGGCCTTCGAACGCTGGATTCAAACCCATGACCTGATGCATGTGGTGAGTGGCTATGGCGCCGACCTCCCGGGCGAGGGGCTCAATATCTACTTCACCCTCGCGTACAACATGGGAATATCCTGGCGGGTTGCGTATTGGACGCCCTTCGGTCTCGCCCCGCGACTGATGCGCCCAAGCGTCGGCCGAGAGCGCTGGGTCGGCTATCTCCGCGAAGCCTGGGCGCGAGGCATCGCCGCGCGCGAACACCTTCCCTTCGAGTCTGTTCCGTGGGAGAAACTACTGCCACAGCCGCTCGACGACGCAAGGCGCACGCTGGGACTGCCGCCACTCCGAGAGCCCGCGATGAATAGTGCAGAGTGGTCGGATGAGGGCTTCTTTACCAGGAAATTCTTGGCGCCCAATGTGGATTACGAATCGGTTCGGGGCATCAAAGCGGCGGTCACCGCTGGCGTGCCGGTGAGAGCGTTGATGCAGGCTGATAGCGATCTCCGTGGTCGGGTCGAAGAAGCCGCTTTGAATGGCGCCGAGTTCCCCGCGCTCGCCGAGGCGCTTGGAATCTGATGCAGCGGCCCATGTGAGCAAGGGCGTGGCCTCGCAACCAGGCAGCGCGGCGGCTGCCTCCGCGAAGCATCCAGGTCGAGTCATCGAAAGAGTATTGAGTAGCAGAAGCAGAGAGGAGGTACCGACTGAGGGTGATCGTTTCAACCGGCCCAGTGCTTCTGTCGAGATCATCGATCCCAAGCACTACGCCCAGCATGGCTACCCCTATTCGACCTTCTCGGAACTACGCAATCGAAGTCCGGTTGCATGGTGCGAAGCTCCGGGCTTTGAGCCGTTTTGGGCGATCACCAGCCGTGATGATCTCGTGCGGATCTCCAAGAAACCCGAGATTTTCGAGAACCCGCCGCTTTCCTTCATCGCGCACAAGAACCAGTTCGCCGAGGGTGAAGACCTGAACGATCTCGCCCATGAACTGCCCAGGAAGGGACCGAGTATCCCCATCGGAGCTTAGTTGTCAGAACACCTAATATCGGTGGTGCCTAAGGAGTTGGAAACGCATCCATCGTCAAGGCAGACTCAGTCGTGTCCCTGAGGCCGGTCCGGTCATGGAACTGGAAGCCGTCACCGTTCGAGGAGAAGAGGAACGGCAGGTCGAGGCAATGCGCGTAATATAGGGTTTTCTGCATGCCGGAGGCGACTGTGTGTTTGTTGTCCAGGTCGCTCGACATTTCCCAGATCATCACGCCCCTAAGCCCATTCTCCTGCACGTATTTTTTCTTTTACAAAATGGACGCAGGATCGTCGTAGCTCAGGAACAACCCGCTTGATGGTTCATGCAGCTCGCTTCGGATGACCATCGACACTTAATCTGTTAGAGAATTGAATATGATTCCTTACGAACCGAAGCAGTGGTGGAAGATCTTATTCGACTTCCAACGCAGCCCGATATTCCGCACGCTGACCGTTGACATCATAGGCGCTGGCCTTTGGGCAGCCTTCGTCGTCTGGATCGAAACCGACGTATTCAAGATGGCAGTGCCTCTAGGGCCTGCGTTTCTATCAATCCTCGGCATCATCCTCGGCCTGCTGCTCGTCTTCCGCACTAATACCGCCTACGACCGGTGGTGGGAAGGGCGTAAAATTTGGGGAGAATTGGTCAATGTTTCGCGGGGACTCGCGCACCAGCTTGATGTACAGCTTGCTGCAACGGCACCCGAGCGGCGGGCGATCTACGCCGAACATCTCGCAACGTTTCCAGTGCTCTTAAAGACGCACCTGCGGCAACCACGCGACTACGTCGGCATCCATGAACCCAATCGTCTACTCTCTGCGCTGCATCGTGACGTGCATGCCGATATCGAAGGCAACAACCTTGCCGAAGGCGCGCGCATAGCACTGCAGCCGTTGCTACAGGCACTTGACGACGTACTCGGCAAGTGTGAACGCATCCGCAAGACGCCTATTCCATTTAGCTACTCGTCCTACGTAAAGCAGTTCGTGGTGCTCTATGCGTTGATGGTACCGTTCGCTCTCGTCAAAGAATTTGGATATGGCGCGGTAATCGCAGCGATGTTCTCGTTCTTCGCGACGATGGGACTGGAGTTGCTCGCGACGGAAATCGAAGAGCCGTTTGGCACCGATCAAAACGACCTACCGTTGACGGCGATTGGCGAAACGATCGATCGAGACGTGCGCGAGATTCTCGGTGACCATAAGGCGTAGACGTTTCTAGTTGGTCACTCTGAGGGCCACATCACTCGCCGTCTACTCCAGGAACAAGAACGGCAGCACCCGCACATGCATGACCGGTGGAGTGCGCTCTACCCAACCTCTACTCCCCAATAATTGCGGCAGGGCCGACCGAAAACCCGACATACGAGCGATGCCTAACGCAAGGAGCCGCCTAGGAAGGGCAGGGTGGACCCGCTGTTAGAAATGGAGAGATCGGTCGTGGTGAAAAGCAAAATTGAAAGCGCTCCCCATCTGTCGGTGGTCTACTTGACGTGAGCCAAATACCGCTCGATATCGTCCCTCAAGCCCCCCAAGCCCCGCCATTCGAGCCTTTCGCGATTAGCGATTAGTGCGCTCGGAACGTCACGCGCGACGAAGTCACGTACTACGACTACGTCTGCTCGCTGATCGCGTTCCGGCCCGCAATCAGGTGGGCTTGAAGCAGCGCTGTCTCAGGGCTCGCGTGTCCGAGCGCTTGCTGTTGACGGCCCAGTCGACGAGCGCGATTGATCAACAGTCTCGGACGGTGTGATGATTAGAGGCCGAGTTCTCTCAGTGCAACGAGCTCTTGTTTGTCTCCGCGGCTCTGACCCTGATGCAATCTCGTAGGCCCCCTTGCTACGCTTGACGAACGTGCGGCCTTTCTAATAGGTAGCCGTATTTTCATGGAGGGTGCATCGATGGACACGACGCAGCATGAACGACATCTCGCGGAAGTCAGTGATCAGGGATTCACGATCGTCCCCAATGTCTTTTCTAGTCAACGCGCCGAAGCGTTCGCCAGACGCATCCGTGAAATCGAACATGAAACTCTGAAACCGCTCCAGCCGAATGAGAAGGAAGAAGATAGTTCGTTCCTCCGAACGGCGGGACTCCTGAGGCTCGACCGGATGTTCTGGGACGTGCCGATCGACCCGATCATCTCGTCCCTCGTCGAAGGCATTCTAGGCCCGAACTTTTTACTTTCGACGTTCACAGGGATCGACCTCAAACCTCGCTCCGGCACTGTCCAGCCACTTCACCCGGACGACGCCCTCGTTCCGGTGCCCAGGCCACATGCACAACCGATCGGGTGCACGGTCATGTGGGTCGTGACGCCCTTCAGCAAATCGACCGGCGGCACACGACTTCTCCCGGGAAGTCATCGCGAACCACTCGATCTCTTGTTCGACCAAAACGATGCGCGCCTAGCAGCCACAATCCAACCTGAGCTAGTACCCGGGACTGCACTTGTCTTCGACCACGCACTCTTTCACGGCGCCGCAGACAATCCGTCCGATGACTGGCGACTGGGAATGCAGGTCTCCTATCACGCCGGCTGGGTACGGCCTTACACCAACTGGTTCCGCACGATTCCAATCGAAGAAGTGCGAGAATTCCCTGAGGCGCTTCGCGACCAGCTCGGATACCAGACCTTTCACGGGATCGGCACAGCGCATATGACACCCGGGTCTTATCGCGAGTCCTATGTCAACCGAGAAGCACGCGAGCCCCGAATCTCGCTCGAGTGATGGGCGAGAATCCGCGCAGACGCGCTTGCTCAGTTTGGGCCGACAAAATGTTATCTATTTCGAGTCGCCAACAGACGCCCCTTCGCTCATTCGAAGGCGGTCGAACGTAGCTGCCGACAGACCTGGTGCAGGGCCGACTCGATGCGGTCGCCCTCACGAGGTCAACGTCCAACCGTCGAATCATCGCCAGAATCGTTAAAAGCGCAATCGCGGAGCCACCCGTTGGAAAATTGCACTGCCTGACGTGCAAACTCCCAGGAGGGGACAGACAGAGGAACTCCTACACGCGTCACGCGCGGCGACTGGGCCGCCACCATCTCGCCTCC
>DGPZ01000087.1 GCA_002390675.1 Deltaproteobacteria bacterium UBA4427 | reverse complement strand
GCCAGCAAGAAAGCGTCTACGAAGACGAAAGCTGCCGCAACACGAAAAGCCGCGCCTAAGCGCGCGCGCAGGAGCTAGCCAATGTGTGGGATTGTTGGATACGTAGGCCAAGAATATCGAGCCGTGGACGTGTTAGTGGATGGACTTCGCCGGCTCGAATATCGGGGCTATGACTCCGCAGGCGTCGCCATTCTTGAGGGTGGCGAGATTGCAGTCCGCCGCGCTAAGGGCAAGCTGATCAATCTCGAAGGCACGCTTCGGGAACGCCCGCTTCAAGGGCATCTCGGAATTGGCCACACGCGTTGGGCGACTCACGGGAAGCCGTCCGAAAGAAACGCGCATCCGCATCGTGCAGGCCATGTCGTGATCGTGCATAACGGCATCATCGAAAACTATCGCGCTCTCCGTTCGCAGCTTGAAGAGCGCGGCGCGGATATTCAGTCCGATACGGATTCTGAACTGATTGCTCACCTGATTGATGAACATGTGCGAGAGGGCAAGGACTTGCTCGCGGCGGTGCGCGAATCCTGCGGCGACCTTGTCGGATCGTATGCACTCGCTGCGATCTGCGATCAAGACCCCGGACTTCTCGTGACCGCCAAAAACGGCGGTAGCCCGATCATCATAGGCCAGGGCGACAAACAGTCTTTCTTGGCGAGTGATATTCCCGCTGTCCTTCCATACACGCGCGAGATCATCTCTTTGCACGATGGCGACTTCGCCGCTCTGACGGAAGAGGGCGCTCAGGTCTGTGATATCAATGGGCATCCGATTGACCGTGAATTCTCGGTTGTGCAGTGGGATCCGGTCTCTGCGGAAAAAGGTGGCTTCGATCACTTTATGCAGAAGGAGATTTTCGAGCAGCCTCGCGCAATCACCGACACGATCGGGACTAGGATCAATGAAGCGGAGCTCGACGTCGATCTCGACGGCATCGAATTCACGAAGAGCGAACTCGACGACCTTCATGGCGTGACGCTCGTGGCGTGCGGCACTTCGTATTATGCGTCGCTACTCGGCAAATACATGATCGAGCAGATCGCCGGGATTCCCTGTGAAGTCGATCTCGCTAGTGAGTTTCGATATCGCAAGCCGATCGTCGGACCGCGCCGCATAGTGATTCCGGTTTCTCAGTCAGGCGAGACGGCGGATACGCTCGCGGCGGTTCAGGAAGCGAAGAGTCAAGGTGCTCGTGTGCTGGCGATTTGCAATGTGCGCGAATCGACGATCGCGCGAGCCAGTGATGATGTCCTCTATACGCACGCAGGGCCTGAGATCGGTGTTGCTTCGACAAAGGCATTTGTCACTCAGGCGGTCGCGCTCTATCTGATCGCGATGAAGTTAGGCGTGGTTCGTGAGCTTTTGACTCAGGATGAAATCCGAGATCGGTTGCATGATGCAATGCGATTGCCTCGTATGATCGCAGGGGTCTTGGAACTCGATAAGCGGTGTCTCGAAGTGGCGCGTCGCTATTTTAAGGCACAGGATTTCCTGTTCCTCGGGCGGGGTATCATGTTCCCGATCGCCATGGAAGGCGCGCTGAAGCTCAAGGAAATTTCATATATCCACGCTGAGGGTTATGCGGCGGGAGAGATGAAGCATGGGCCTATCGCTTTGATCGATGAGAAGATGCCTGCCGTCATCATCGCCACGAAGGGTGAACTCCACGACAAGCTTATCTCGAACCTCGAGCAGGTTCGCGCGCGCGACGGCCAGGTCATCGCAATCGCAACAGTCGGTGACGACGAGATTGCTGATAAGGCGAATGAAGTCATCTACATCGATGATCTTGGAGAGTTCTTGACTTCAATCCTTGCCGTCGTCCCGCTCCAGCTGCTCGCCTACCACATAGCGACGCTTAAGGGCACCGACGTCGATCAGCCTCGAAACCTCGCAAAGAGCGTGACGGTCGAGTAGCAGTAAGGACGTTCCCGGTAGGCCCGCCGTCCTTCTGAGCGTGATGCCTGGTCGCCAAGCCGCCGGCGAGGCTGGGGTGAGGTGTTATTCGACGCCTTGTGTCAGGGCTAGATGCGGTCACTCTCGGATGAGTAGCCGCCGGCATTGTGGACATTGGATCAGGGCATCTGCTGGCTCGTCGCGCATGCGAGTGAACTCGAGCGAGGGCAGCTTGATCGAACAAGCGCCACAGCTGCCTTCCGAGAGCGAGGTGACGCCTCGACCCGCTTTGCCCTTTTGGGCACGGACGCGGTCATAGGCGGCCATGATCTCGCCGGGAAGCCCGGTTGCGAGCGCCATCCGCTTCTTGGCGATTTCTTCTAGCTCCGCTGCGACCTCGGCTTCGACTGCGCGTACGCCGCTTTGGACGCTGACGCCCTCGGCATGAATTTCCTTGATCTCGGCGTCAATTTTGGCGGCCTTGTCTTCGGCTGCTTCCATCGATTCGAGAAGTTCCATCTCTTTCTCTTCGATCGCAGCCTTCTCGCCGCGGCGCTTTGCTTGCTCGGTATCGTGCTCGCTCGCCTCATCGCGGTCGATGCGTTTGCCCGAATAGCGTTCGACGTCGGCAGCCTCGATGGCGCTGTTGAGCTCGGCGACTGAGGCGCCGAGGGCTTCTTCCTCTTTCTCGATCTGTTTCTGTTCAGCTTGTGCAGCCGCAAGTTCGGCTCTCGAGCGGGTGATCCTCGCAGAGAGTTTTATAAGCAGATTCCGCTCGGGAAGCGAGTCGGATCGCTTCTGCGCCGCGGTGGCTGCGAAGTCGAGCTCTTGGATCTCGAGTAGAGAAGAAAGCGACGAGGAAATTGGCAAAGGCATCGTTTCTCGGAGCCACATAGGGCGCCGGGCAGCGGGCTCGCGAAGAGTCAGGAGCGTACCCCAACCCGGCGCGCTATTCGTGGCCGCGACATGGCGCTTCCACAACCCGGACAACTTCTATTTGTAGGCTTCCCTGGGACCGATATTCCGCCTGACTTGGCGGAACGTATCCGAGAGGGCCGGGTCGGCGGCGTCGTGCTCTTCTCACGAAACGTCGGATCGCCGGATGAAGTCCGGACCCTCGTTCGCAACCTGCACGACCTCGCGCCTGCGGATGCACCTCTGACTGTCGCGCTGGACCAAGAAGGTGGCCGCGTGCAGCGCCTGCGCGCTCCCTGGACCGAATGGCCGCCCATGCGCGCTTTGGGTGATCGGACTCCTTCTGATACGGCTCGCTTCGCCGCAGCGCTCTCCAGTGAGCTTCGGAGTTGCGGATTCGATCTCGACTTTGCGCCGGTCGTGGATGTCGATAGCAATCCGGACAACCCAGTGATCGGCGACCGCAGCTTTGCGCGGGACCCCGAAACAGTTGGTCAGCACGCTCGTGCGTTCATTACGGCGCTCCAAGCCGGCGGTGTGGCGGCGTGCGCGAAGCATTTCCCGGGCCACGGCGATACGTCGGTGGATAGCCATATTGATCTGCCGCGGCTGGATCTCGATCTCGCGAGGCTGCGCCAGGTAGAGATGCCGCCGTTCAGGGCGTCGATCGAGGCCGGAGTGGCCAGCGTCATGACCGCACACGTGCTCTTTCCGCAATTAGATGAGACGCGCCCGGCAACGCTTTCGCGCGAGGTGATGGCGCTGCTTCGCGAGGAACTCGACTACGACGGCCTCGTCTTCAGCGACGACATCGAGATGCAAGCAATCGCCGGCCGTTTCAGCGTAGAAGAAAGCAGCCTGGGCGCACTGGAAGCCGGAGTCGATTCGATCTTGGTCTGCTCCCGGGCGGATCTGCGAGAAGAAGTTTTGGCGCGACTCGAAGGCGCTCCGGACGGGCTGCTTGAGGCGCCGCTGCGCCGAATGGCCGCGTTCAAGGATTCTCTTGCCGCGCGCCCGAACGATGACGAGCAAGGGCCTCCTTTTGCTGACCATCAGGCGCTCGCCGCGGCGCTCGGATCCGGGCGCCCCGGCGGTGCGGATCCGACTGAGCGCGCGTAATCCCGCGCTCGTCTGCGAAGCGGGCGCCGGGGCCATCGGTTATGCTCGTCGTACCTCGTTTGCCGCCTAATCGATCGCGCTGATTCCCCCCAAGCTCGGTCGTTTGCGCCGGGACCCCCTCGTGAATCGCGATTTCGATGCAGACCTCGATGAACTCTTCGATGGACCGGCTGTTACGCCGGCTCCTGGCTCGAAGCATGGTGCGCATAATGGTGCGCATANNAGTGCCGTGGAGAGTGCCGCCGCGACGGCGACTAGCCCGGAGGCCTTGCCGACAGGATCCGCTTCGGATGTTCTCCTTGACGCGATCTTTACGGGATTGAACCCCGCGCAGCGTGAAGCCGTCGAGCAGACGGAAGGACCGCTCTTGGTCCTTGCCGGCGCGGGCTCGGGCAAGACTCGCGTGTTGACCTCTCGCATCGCCTATTTGATTGGTGTCTGCGGAATTCCGGCTGATCAAATTCTCGCAGTGACCTTTACGAACAAGGCCGCAGGCGAGATGAAGGAGCGGGTTGAGAAGTTGTTAGGCCCGATGGCCAGCGAAATCTCGATCGGTACATTTCATTCGATTGGCGTTAAGATTCTTCGCCGAGATATCGGTCATCTCGCCCGCAGCCGTGGCTTCGTGATCTATGACGACAGCGACTCGATTGGCGTCATCAAGAATATTCTGAAGGCGAACAACCTCGATCCGAAGGTCCACGACCCGCGTAGGATCCGCTGGCAGATTGATCAGTGGAAGAACGCTGGCCTGCTTCCACCGGCTGCCGCCAAGCAAGCGCACGACCTTGATGAAGAGATGGTTTCGGGGCTCTACGCGAAATATCAGAAGAAGCTCGCGGAGTCGGAAGCACTCGACTTTGGCGATCTCCTCCTGTTGACGGCGGAGCTCTTTAGAAGCCACCCGCGCGTGCTCGACTACTATCGTCAAAAGTACAGCTATATCCTCGTGGACGAATACCAAGACACGAATGGCGTACAGTACGGCCTCATCGGCCAGCTCGCCGCGGAACATCAAAATCTCTGCGTCGTCGGCGATCCGGACCAATCGATCTACGCATGGCGTGGCGCAGATATCCGCAACATTCTCGACTTCGAGCAAGACTACGCCGGCGCGAAGGTGATCAAGCTCGAACAAAACTACCGATCAACGCAGCCGATTCTGTCGGGCGCCTCCGCGGTTATTTCGAATAACTTAGACCGAAAAGAGAAAGACCTGTTCACAGATCGTGAAGGTGGGTCACCTATTCGTTTCTTTGAAGCGGAGGACGATCGAGAGGAAGCTCAGTTCGTCGTCAAGAATTTGCTAGCGGCGAATCGCGCCGAAGACGTTGCCTACGGCAGCATGGGCATCCTTTATCGGACGAATGCACAGTCGCGGAGCTTTGAAGAAGAGCTGCTCAAATACGATGTTCCCTACACCATCGTTGGCGGTCAGCGTTTCTACGATCGCGCCGAAATCAAGGACATACTCTCCTATCTCCGTCTGCTCGTGAATCCGCGGGATGATCAGGCCCTTCGCCGAATTGTGAACAAGCCGGTTCGCGGAATAGGTAAAGCGAGCTTCGAGAAGGTGGAATCCCTCGCGATTGAGCGTGGCCTGCCTTTGCTCGAGGCGATGCGAGAAGCCGTGGAGGGCCAACTCGTCGGTCGCACGTCTGGCAAGCTCGCCGCATTTCTTGAGATGATGGACACCTTCGCGTCCGCGCCGGAAGGCGGACTAGAGCTTGGCGGTACCCTCGACGGGCTGCCTCTTGATGACATGATCGCGCGGGTGATGGATGCGACGGGATATATCCGCGCGCTCGAAAAAGAAGACACTCCCGAGTCTGAGACGCGACTCGACAACCTTCGGGAATTGCTTTCGTCAGCCCGGGATTTCCACGTGGTCAATGAAGACGAATTGGCAGGGGAAGAGCGAAGCGAACTAGAGCTCTACCTCGATCAAGTCGCGCTGATTTCAGACCTAGATAGCTACGAAGACCGGGACGACCGAGTTTCTTTGATGACGGTACACTCGGCGAAGGGCCTCGAATTCCCGATCGTCTTCCTGGTCGGCATGGAAGAGCGCATCTTCCCTCATGCCTCTTCGAGCCGAGATGAAGCGGGACTCGAGGAGGAACGACGGCTTTGTTATGTCGCGATGACTCGGGCTATGGAGCATTTGTTCATTACCTGTGCGGCGGAACGCTTCCGTTACGGAGACCGCTCCTATCAATCGCCTAGTCGATTCTTGCAGGAGATTCCCGAGGAATTGATTGAAACCCTCGGAACAGCGAGTCGCGGTGCGCGCTCCCGT
Source organism: Deltaproteobacteria bacterium UBA4427 (assembly GCA_002390675.1). GTDB lineage: Bacteria > Myxococcota_A > UBA9160 > UBA9160 > UBA4427 > UBA4427. Next base: position 18,378 of record DGPZ01000087.1, on the reverse strand, counting down.
GCGGGAGTCTCTGGTTCGAGTAGCGGCGATAGCAGCAGTAGTGGCCGCCTCGATTACTCCTACGCCCAAGAGAGTGTCGATGACGGCGAAGGGATCGCGATCGGTACGCTGGTGCGACATCCGGTATTCGGCCGTGGCGAAGTCCTAGCCGTGATGGGATCGGATCTGAATCAGAAGCTACGTATCAAATTTGAGCGTGCCGGGGTGAAGACCGTGATGGTCCGCTACGCGAATCTCGAACTCGCCTAATTACTGGGTCCGCTCGAGCTCGACTCACGTCGAGTAGTTTCGTTTCTTACCTGCTCGAGGATGTCGTAGAGCTCAAGTCTGAAGGCTTCGGCGGGGCTCTCCTCGGGATAGCAAAACTGGCGAGTGATGCGTCGGAGGTAGACGGATTCATGACTCGCGCGCTCAATGATTTCGAGATCGAGTTGGATGATGCCGAGGGTCGCGCTATGAGGTCCTCATGAAGCTCCGTACCGAAGTCCGCGACGACGTATTTATCGTCACGATCAATCGCCCCGAAGTCCGAAACTGCATTGACCGCGAAACCGCGGAGGCGCTTGCGGAGGCGTTTAGTGGCTTCGACGCAGACGACTCGCTCAATGTCGCGGTTCTGACGGGAGAGGGTGGCTATTTCTGTGCCGGGGCGGATCTCAAGGAGGCGAGCTCAGGGGGCGAGAACGCCAATAAGGTGAAGCTCGAAGGCGATGGACCTATGGGGCCCACGCGAATGCTTTTGAGTAAGCCGGTGATCGCTGCCGTCGAAGGCTTTGCGGTCGCGGGCGGACTCGAACTTTCCGTTTGGTGTGATCTTCGTGTCGCCGCGCGGGATGCAATCTTCGGTGTCTATTGTCGGCGCTGGGGAGTACCGCTTGTGGACGGTGGCACGATTAGGCTGCCAAGGTTGATTGGGCAGAGCCATGCGATGGACATGATTTTGACGGGACGTGGCGTCTCTGCCGACGAGGCGGTTGCTATGGGCTTGGTGAACCGGTTGGTCGAGCCGGGAGAAGCGCTTTCGGCCGCGATCGAGCTTGCTCGGGAGATCAGATCTTTTCCGCAGCTGTGTATGCGAAATGATAGGCGCTCCGTGATCAATCAATGGAATTTGGGAATGGATGACGCGCTCGAAGAAGAAACTCGGTTGGGACTCGAAGTGATCCGGTCCGGGGAAACGCAAGAAGGTGCGAGGCGCTTTACTAAGGGTGCGGGTCGTCACGGAGCATTCGAATAATATGGGTACGAACGAAGTAGACTCTAGAATTGTGGAATCGTCTAGCAGTAAAAATGTAAAGAGCGTTAGGTCGGGCGTTCTTGTGACGGGCGCGACGGGTCTGGTAGGTAGGCGGCTCTTGCCCGGGCTCGCTCGTCGATCTGCCTGGGTGCGGACGCTGTCACGGTCAGGCGCGGCTCCGGAAGGTGAGGTCACTGTCGACGCGGGGTCCTGGGACGGTATTGATCCAGGTCCGACGTCTCTCGACGGGGTGGCTTCCGTGATTCACTTGGCGGGAGAGCCAGTTTTTGGCGGGCTGCCGAGTGCGGATCGTCTCACGCGAATTCGCGCGAGCCGCATCGACTCGACGACGCGACTCGTTGAGCGAATTTTGGAACGCACGCCGGATGATCGGCCCTCGACCTTTATCTGCGCATCCGCAGTCGGGTACTACGGCGATCGCGGGGCGGAGAGCCTTTTGGACGATGCGACTATGGGGGAGGGATACTTGGCGGAGGTGTGCCGAGACTGGGAAGCTGCCGCTGCCGCCGCTGCTGCGGCGGGTATTCGGGTTGTACGCCTTCGGATCGGAGTCGTTCTCGCTCGGGAGGGCGGCGCACTCGCTTTGATGCGATTGCCTTTTTCGCTTGGGGTAGGCGGTCGTCTTGGCTCGGGAGAGCAATATTTTCCGTGGATTCATGCGGATGACCTGGTGCGGTCGATTCTTTTCTGCCTGGATGAGCCTATCGAGGGACCTGTGAATGCGGTTGCGCCAGAGGCGGTGACGAATGCAGAACTAACGCGAGAGCTTGGGGCAGCGCTTCGTCGTCCGGCCGTGATTCCGGTGCCCGCTTTCGCCGTGAAGATCGCGCTCGGGGGAATTTCAGGAGAACTGCTGGGGAGTCGTCTAGTTGTACCAAAGCGTTTGCAGGACGCGGGGTTCGAATTTGAGCATCCGACGCTTAAGTCAGCACTGGAAGCGGAGCTTCGGAAGGTACGAGCGTAACCGCGCTTGGCGGCCTCCTCCGGCTGTAACCCTGCAACGAGATCGTGCGGAGCATTCAGTCCTAACGAGCTGCAGCGGCCGTGCGGCGTTCGAGGTAGGACGCCTTGAATTCGCTTCGAATCGCATCGGGGAGCGTTGGTGGAGTTCCGAGTCTCGTAGCGCCTGAGATGATCATGGCGGCGCGCTCGACGAGTCGGGTCAGCTGGAGTGCTTCGCTTGGAGAGGCTCCGACGACGACGAGGCCGTGATTTGCGAGTAGAACTGCGGCACGGTCCCGAACGTGGGCTGCGGCGGATTCGCCTAAGGCTTTCGTGCCGGTTCGGTGATAGGGGGCGACCGCGACGTCTCCGCCTACGTAGTACTCGAATTCTTCAAGCACGCAGGGGATCGCATGGCCAGCGACGGCGAACATCGAAGCGTGAACCGCGTGGGTATGGACGACGGCTCCGATCTCGGGGTATTTACGAAGGCAGGCTAGATGGAGGTCTTGCTCAGAAGTTGGAAGACGAGCGCCGTCCAAGACCTTGCCTTCGAGATCCGTCACGACGAGATCTTCGGCGCGCATATTTGGGTAGCTCATGGCTGCGGGCGTGAGGACAACGCAGCCATCAGGCGTGCGTCCCGAAACGTTCCCCGCGGTTCCTTCGGTCAACCCTTCGCGGTCCATAGCATGAACCGCGGCGAGGACTTCTTGGCGTGTCGCTTCCCAACCTTGTCGCTTTGCCTCGCTCATTGGACATTGGCCGAGTCTGTCGACGACCCTAAATCGGACGAGGCTTCGGGATCGGTGCTAGGCGGTCCCTTTAATTCGACGGTGTTGCCGTCGGGATCATTCAGGTAGATCGAGAGGCCGAAGCCCTTGGCGCCATAGCGGCGGCCCGCGTCGCCAGAGTCAATTCCGTGCGCTTCGAGCTGCTTTCGGATCGCGCCTTCGTCAAAGCTGGTGAGTTCGAGCGCGAAGTGGTCGACGTTGCGCGCTTCGTTCTCGACGGCACCTCCGCCGGCTCGTCCAAGGGGCGAGTCGATAGCGACGAGGTCGATGAGAGATACGCCCGCTCGGAGCTGGATGAGCCCCAACGCCTCGATGCGTCGCTCTTCTATGCAGCCGAGGACGCCGCAATAGAAGGCGAGTGCGCGGTCGACCTCTGCGACGCGCAGAACGACGTGGTCGAGGCCGCGGATTTCGATGGCCGACATGACTAATTCCCGCTTTGGGCGTCGGACGCAGGCGGCCGAGTCTCGAGTTTTGCGCGGAAAGCGTGGCGCTCGATCGCGAGTTCGATCAAGCGATCAAGAAGGCGCGGGTAGGCCAAGCCTGTTGCCTCCCAAAGCTTCGGATACATAGACACGCTCGTGAAGCCGGGCAGACTGTTCAGCTCGTTCACGTAGATTTGGTGCGTCTCGCGGTCTACAAGAAAGTCAACGCGAGCCATCCCCTCGGCGCCGAGTGCGTGGTAGGCCTCGACCGCCATCACGCGAATCGTGTCGGCGAGATCCGGATCGAGATCCGAGGGAATGATTAGCTCGGTCGCCTCGTCGGCGTATTTTGCTTCGTAGTCATAGAAGGCTTGGGTCGCGCGAATTTCTCCGACGACCGAGGCCTCCGGCACATCGTTGCCCAACACGGCGACTTCGACTTCCCGTCCATCGACGGAGGCTTCGACCAGAACCTTGCGGTCATAACGGCGCGCGTCGGCGATCGCGGCAATCAGTTCAGGCATGTCATTTGCGCGCATGATCCCAATCGAGGATCCGGAGTTGGCCGGCTTCACGTAGGCGGGAAGACCGATTTCTGTCTCGGCACGTTCCGCGGCGGCGGGGATGCCATCGCGATCAAGGTCCGCGGCGCTGAAGGTGAGCCATGGAGTGACGGGGATGCCCGCTTGGGCCAGGAGCCGCTTGGCGAAGTCCTTGTCCATTTGGGCAGCGGAGCTGAGCACGCCGGAGCCGACATAAGGAACGTCTGCCGATTCGAGGAGTCCTTGAAGTGCGCCGTCTTCGCCGCCGCGCCCGTGAATGATCGGAAAGATCACGTCGAGCTGATGGGCGTCGCCACTCGCGCTCGATTCGAGGGAATTAGGTCGTAGCGCTGCTTTCCCCGAGGTTGCGGGCAGGAAGACGCCCGGCTGCTCCAGCACATTTGCCAGGGTCGCCCCGGGAATGGCTTCGAGCTCCGTCGCATCGATCAGGTGCCAGCCGCCCGCCTGGTCCACGCCGATCAGCGAAATTGCGTATCGCTCCCGGTCGAGAGCTCCAAGAATCGATGTCGCCGAAACAAGCGAGACATGGTGCTCAACCGAGCACCCTCCAAAGAGCAGTCCAATACGCAACTTTTCCATGGTCCCCCCGGTCATGATCGGCTTCTTCCCATCGACCTCAAGGTGCATGCCCACCTAGGGCACCGTCATGTGCCCACGGGTTCGATGGAACGGATGATACGCGGAGAGCCCTATCCTCGCCCGGCCTGGTCGCCCCGCGAGGCGCCGAGTTGAAATGGCCGGGTCGCGTCCGTAAGCTCGCCGCCTGACCGCCTCCTGCCGATGCCAACCCTGGCTCGGCTGCACTCTTCGGACCGGACCCCCAAGACCATGCTGACCACGATCGAATGCGCCGGACATCCGCGCGATATGGGCCTCGCACAAGGCGCTGCTTCGAAGGCTGCCATCCGGGAAGAGGCCGCAAGACTTGGCCTATCTATGAACCGCTCTCGTCGCCCGAGCCTTCGGTCTCTCGCGATCGGTGCTGTGCGTGGTGTAGGCGCAGGCCGGGAAATGTTTCGGCATTTTGCGCATCTAGCCGAGCGACTCGAGGGCATCGCAAAAGAGGCGGACCTGCCTGTAGATACCGTGCTCGCGATTCACTTGAGTGTGCGAGCCGGTGGTGCTCAGGCGGGCGTGTTGTCTAGGCGTTCAACTTTGCGTGCGCGTTCGACCGCCTCCAGTGTTGACGTCAAGCATTGGTGCCTCGAACGAAGTTTGCCCCAGACGTCCGCGACCGAATCCGGATGGATCGTTCGAGATAGTCGGCCCGCGGTCGGCTTTCGTTCGGTCGAAGTGACGCTGCCTTGGCTGGTGTCTTCGGTTGCGGGACTGAACGAGGGGGGCCTTGCGGTAGTGGCCGGGCCGTTGCTTTGGGGAAGCCCAGGCCGGGATGGCAATCCAACCTCACTACTTCTCGTGCAAGAATGCTTGCAGCGCTTTCCCGATCTCGAGGGTGCGCTCGATTGGTGCAGTAAACGTCCAGTCGAAGGGGAGCAATCGCTTCTCTTAGCCGATGCTTCTGGCGCGTTGGCGACGGTTGTCGTGAGTGGTCGGGAACGTCGTATTCAGCTCGGCGAGGGCGAGCTTCATCTTGAAGGGGGCGAGCCGCCCGAGACGCCTAGCGGAGCCGTTTCAGCAGGAGCTGGCGAAGGCCGGATCTGGATCGATCCATGCGCCGGCCGCTTACATCTGCACATGAACGGCGTCGATCTCGATGTCGAGTTACCTCGTACGAAAGAGGCAGCTTCGGAGGAGGGCTGAGCCCTTTTCGCAATACCGGCTCTCGCTCCCCGGCGTACGCTCTCGCGTAAGCGGGTGAAATGGTAGATTCGATTGCCGCACGTCTTCGCGTGCGATGTGGAGGCGGACCGATGTTCGATCTGACGGGACGAGTGGCGATGGTGACGGGTGCCGGCCGCGGGATTGGCGCAGAAGTGGCGCGAGCTCTGGCTGGGCAGGGGGCGGCGATAGCGGTGAACGACTTCGTTCCGGGCTCGGCAGAGCAGATTGCCGAAGAACTTACCGCCGCGGGTGGGCGCGCGGTGGCTGCGCCTTTCGACGTGAGTGACTACGACTCCTGTGGTGAGGCAATCGCACGGGCGGCCGAAGCGCTTGGCCCGATCGATATTTTGGTGAATAACGCCGGTGGCTCTCCCGATGGGATGTGGCCGATGCCCTTTCTCGAAACGCCCCGCGAGAGCTGGTCCAAATTCATCGGAATGAATCTAGACGGCGTGATCAACTGCACGCATCACGTGCTGGGATCGATGGCGGAGCGAGGCTGGGGCCGTGTTGTGAGCGTATCTTCCGATGCCGCCCGCACAGGCTCCTACGGTTCTTCGATTTACGGCGCCGCAAAAGCGGGTGGGGAAGGGCTGATGCGCAGTCTGTCGAAGGAATATGGGCCGAAGGGCGTGACCACGAACAGTGTCGTGTTAGGCCTAATTGACACCGTGCCCAAGGAATTCCTGGAAAGCATGGACGTCGGCGCCGCTTATCCGATGCGACGCGTCGGTACCGCCAAGGATGTCGCCGCCGGGGTTGTGTACCTGACCAGCGAAGAGGCGGGCTGGGTCACCGGCCATTCTCTCGTGATCAACGGGGGCGGAACCGGCTGAGGGCTCAGGCGGGCCTGCAGTTGAAGCCGGGGTTACAAATGGAATCGGAGCTGGAGCTCAAACGAACCGAAGCGACTTAACGTCGACGTCGGCCGCCACCACCACCGCCACCACTTCGGCCACGACTTCCGCCAGAGCCGCTGCCGCCACCACTATCGTTGCTGCCCGTTCTGGATCGCCGTCTTGGGCTGCCCTCAGGCTTGCTGGCGTCTTCGCGGGCGCGCTCGGTCTCACGATCTTCGACTTGCGGGGCGTCGTCGTCTTTTGCTTTTACTTCCTTGACCTTCGGAGCCTCCGCGGGCTTCGCGATCAAGTACCCCGCGGCGAAGCGAGCGAGCTCAAGCATTCCCTCTTCGTTTTCGGCGAGCTTCTGTACAAAGGGAAGCATTCGGTCGACCCGCACCTTGGCATTGTCTGCACCAAGGGCCTCGAGGTCTTTGTTCGACTTTTCGCGGAGCGTGTCGAGCTCGCCTTCGATTGCCTTTCGGTCGGACTCTTCGGATTGTTCCTTCTTGCGCCTCTCGAGTCGCCGCGTGAGCTGTCGTTCCGACGGAACCTTCCTCTCGGTGATCGTAATCTCGTTCACGGTCTGCATGAACTTGAAGTTGCCGATGTCGAGGCCAGAGATGAGCGAGACTGCGACGCCGGACTTGCCCGCGCGACCGGTTCGACCGGTGCGATGGACATAGACTTCGGGTGAGTCGGAGGTTGTGTAATTGAAGACGTAGGCCAGGTCTGAGATGTCGATGCCACGGGCAGCAACGTCTGTTGCCGCGAGGAAGCGCAGCTTGCCGCTCTTGATCTTGTTGAGCGCCTTCTCACGAGCTGACTGCTGCAAGTCGCCGGAGATTTGATCGATATTGAAGCCCCGCTTTGAGAGGTAGGCCGTGATGAAGCGAACGTCTGCCTTCGTGTTGCAGAAGATGATCGCGCTCTCAGGGTTTTCGTATTTCAGGATGCGCGCGAGGACGGCTTCTTTTTCAGCGGCAGCGCACATATAGAAGCAATGTTCGATCTTCTGCGGTCCGCCTTCGTCGGCGATCGTGACGTCCTGGGGCTCCGTCAAGAAGAAGCGTGAGAGCGAACGAACCTTCTCGGGCATGGTCGCCGAGAAAAGATGGGATTGTCGCTTTCGGGGCAGGAAGCTCGCGACTTCTTTCATATCCGGCCAAAAGCCGAGAGAGAGCATCTCGTCTGCTTCATCAAGAACGAGGATCTTGGTCGAGCTGAGGTCCATTCGGTCGTTTTTGAGGTGGTCCAGAATTCGGCCAGGCGTACCGACAACGATATGGGCGCCTTCCTCGAGTCCTGTGAGTTGAGGGCCATACGCGACACCGCCGTAAATGGGCAGAGTGCGAACGCCACGGTGCTTCCCTAGAGCGTCTAGATCCACTGCGACCTGATTTGCGAGCTCGCGAGTCGGCAGCAGGATGATGGCCTGAGTCTTCGCGAGTGCCGTGTCGACAGCTTCCACGATCGGGATACCGAAAGCGCCGGTCTTCCCGCTACCGGTCATGGCTTGGACGATTAGATCGCCGCCCTCCCGCATTTTAGGGATGGCCGCCGCTTGAACGGGGGTCGGGGTTGTCCAGCCGAGTTCCGTGATGGATTTTTGGATATCGGGGGCGATGTCAGCGAAAAGTTCATTAAGTTCAGTCATATGCGGCCGGCACGCTAACCCTCGCACCCGGCGCGCGCAATCGAAGAACCGCTTTCCCCCCCGCAGGCCGTGCTAAGGTCACGCGGATGTCAGGAATCGCACCCAAAGACGTGGCCCATGCGGCCGGACTCGCTCGCCTTGCTCTCTCCGACGAAGAGCAGTTGGCAATGGCCAAGGATCTCGAGGGGATTCTGGGGCATGTCGAATCGCTGAATGCCGTGGACACCGAGGGCGTTCCGCCCACGCTCCATGGCTTCGAGCTCTCGACCCCTCTCCGGCCCGATATTCCTGTAGAACCGATGGATCCGGCGCTCGCGGTCTTGAATGCGCCAGCTAGTCAAGGCACGGCCTTTCTGGTCCCCAAAGTCCTCGAGGAGGAAGATTAGTCCGATGGGCCAGGCTGAATCCTTGTTGGCGGGAGGCCTCGCGGAGATCCGCGAAGGTCTCGACCGCGGTGACGCAACCTCTTCTGAAATCGTCGAAGCGAGTCTCGCACGCATCGAAAAGACTGCCGCGCTGACGGTTGTCGTCTCGACCCGGGCGGAATCCGCACTCGCCGAAGCGGAATCAGCATCCAAACGAATCGCTGCGGGTCAGGCCTTGTCGCCTCTCGACGGCATTCCGGTTCTTCTGAAAGACAACATCGTGCATGCGGGCGAGCCGGCGACCTGCTCCTCGCGAATCCTGGAAAACTTCGTTTCGCCCTACGACTCAACCGTCGTAGAACGACTGCAAGCAGCCGGCGCGATCTTGGTAGGGCGCGCGAATATGGACGAGTTCGCGATGGGATCCTCGACGGAAAACTCGATCCACGGCCCGTCGCATAACCCTTGGAAACTCGATCACGCATGCGGTGGGAGTTCTGGCGGAAGTGCCGGGGCAGTGGCGGCTGGGCTCGTTCCTATTGCGCTCGGTTCGGATACGGGCGGCTCTATTAGGCAGCCGGCGAGTTTCTGCGGTGTGGTCGGCGTGAAGCCGACTTATGGGCGTGTGTCGCGCTGGGGCCTTGTAGCTTTCGCGTCATCTCTCGACCAGATTGGGCCTCTGGGTAGGCGCGTTTCGGATTGCGCGGCGGCACTACAGGTCATTGGCGGACACGACCCGCGAGACTCGACGTCGGTACCCGAGCCACTTCCCTCGTTAGTCAATGCGCTCACGGGAAATGTCGAAGGCCTCACAATTGGATTGCCGGAAGAGTATTTCGTGGAAGAGGGTGTCGATCCCGCTGTGCTTGCGCGAGTTCGTGAAGCGATCGCCGAGCTTGAAGCAGCCGGCGCCAAGACGGTCCCCGTTTCGCTTCCGAATAGCCCGAATACGATCGCGACCTACTACGTGATCGCGACGGCGGAAGCGTCGAGTAACCTCGCTCGCTTTGACGGCGTGCGGTACGGCCGGCGTGCAGACAAGGTTAAGGATCTCGAGGATCTTTACATGCGTTCGCGGTCCGAGGGGTTCGGGGCGGAAGTGAAGCGTCGGATTTTGCTTGGGACGTACGTGCTGTCCGCAGGCTACTACGATGCCTATTACGGTCAGGCACAGCGAGTTCGGACGCTAATTCGTCGCGACTTTGAGCACGCCTTCGAGACGTGTGATGTGATTGCGACGCCGACGATGCCCGAAACTGCTTTCGCGCTTGGGGCGAAGGCCGATGATCCGCTTTCTATGTATTTGTCCGACATCTATACGGTTTCCGCGAACCTCGCTGGACTTCCGGCATTGTCGATGCCCTGCGGCCTCGCAGATGGCATGCCTGTCGGTCTTCAACTGATAGGCAAATCGCTGGATGAGGCGACTATCCTTCGGGTCGGTGATGCACTCGAGCGCCGAACCGATCATCACGCCGCGCGCCCGCCGGAGATCGCCTGATGTCCGTATTGCCCGATCGATATGAAATGGTGATTGGCCTTGAGGTTCATACGCATCTCAAGACTGCTTCTAAGCTTTTCAGCCCCGCGCCCGTACAATACGGCAAGGAACCGAATCATTCGGTGTATCCGATTGATCTCGCCATGCCCGGCGTGCTTCCGGTTTTGAATGAGCGCGTCGTCGAACTTTCGATCCGCTTAGGCCTCGCAATTCACGCCACGGTAAATCCATATTCCGTCTTCGCACGAAAGAACTACTTCTACCCGGACCTGCCTAAGGGCTATCAAATTTCGCAATTCGAGGAGCCGGTCGTTTCCGAGGGTTGGCTAGACATAGAAGTTGAAGTCGCAGAGAATGCGGAAAGCGGTTCAACAGGAACAGGCAAAGAGAAAAAGAAAAAAAAGGGAGCTGCTCCAAACTTCGAACGAAAGCGGATCGGCATTACTCGCGCGCATATCGAAGAAGATGCGGGCAAGTCCATTCACGACGTCTCGATCGCAGGTTCCGAGGATTCGTGCATAGATCTGAATCGTGCAGGAGTGCCTTTGCTCGAAATCGTCTCCGAGCCTGACCTGCGTTCGGCACAAGAAGCGACTGCCTATCTTCGCGCTCTGCGATCAATCCTCCGGTACTTAGGCGTGTCTGATGCCGATATGGAGAAGGGTCAGTTTCGCTGCGATGCGAATGTCTCGCTTCGACTTCGCGGTGCTCCCGAATTCGGCACGCGAACTGAAATTAAGAATCTGAATTCCTTCACGAACGTCGAAGACGCGATCGAGGCCGAAGCGCTTAGGCAGCTCGAGTTGATCGAAGACGGCGAAGACGTCGTGCAGGCGACTATGGCCTACGACCCCGAGCGGCATCGTACCAGCGTGATGCGCTTGAAAGAAAACTCGGACGACTACCGCTATTTCCCTGATCCCGACCTAATTCCTCTGCGTATCGACTCCGCACAGATCGAGGCTGTGCGAGAAGCACTGCCGGAGCTGCCTGAGGAGAAGCGCAACCGCTTCGAGGGGGAGTACGCGCTCTCGGCGTATGATGCCGGTGTGTTGACCGCAACGCGCTCTTTGGCGGACTTCTTCGAAGCGACGGCAAGGGATTGCGGTGCGCCGAAGGTTGCGGCCAACTGGATTACCCGAGACGTGCTGCGCGAACTCAAAGAGCGCGAGTGCGAACTCGAAGACCTATCGCTGACTCCGGGGATGCTCGGGAAGCTGATCGCTCTCGTGGAAGAGGGTCGTTTAACGGCTCGCAGCGCGTCGCAGCTCTTCCCCTATTTGGTTTCCGACGGCGGCGATCCCGAAACGTTGATGGTGGAGCGAGGGTTGGAAGCAGTTTCGGATGTGGGTGCGATCGACGGCTTCGTGGATGAAGTGATCTCAGCAAACGCGGACGTTGTGGAGCAGGTCCGCGACGGCGACGACAAACCACTCAACTTCCTGATGGGCCAAGTAATGAAGGCGAGCCAGGGTAAGGCGGAACCCGGACAGGTTCGGAAGGCATTGGCGGATAAAATCCGGGGCTAGTTTTTGGTTCTGCCGGAGGGATCGTGCTCAGACTTATTCCGAAGATCATCGCGTTGACCTTAGCTTTAACGTTGGTGGTGGTCGGCGGGATTTTGGTTGCCTTGCCGCGACTCGTCAACACAGAAGAGTTTCGCACAGCACTGCGCGAGAGTGCATTAGAGGCGCTGGGGGCTCCGATCGAGTGGTCCGCTCTGGAGGCGGGTGTAGCTCCGCTTCGCCTAACGATGTCAGACCCAGTTTTAGTCGCAGAGGCTACGAATCGCGATCAGGCAAGGCTAACTGCAGCTAAGGTCGATTTGCGCCTATCAGCTATGGCGCTTCTGCAGAACAAAATCCAAGTCGAATCGCTTGTGCTTTCGGGCGTCGAACTCCTCGTCACGCGGACGCCCGAAGGTCTCGTTCTGCCTATCTCGGCTGGGTCCGAAGAAGGCGAAGCGATCGACCGAGGCAGCGTGCCTAGTCCCAATTCACCGCAAGAGACACCGGATGTCAAAGAAGACGCGCTGCCGCTCGCTCTTCGTCGATTCGTAATTGAAGATAGTCGCATCGTCGTGCGAGACGAAACGCTCTCTAGTGTTGTCGAATGGCAATTCGAAGGTGTCCGTGTCGTGGCGACCGGAGATTCGCTGGATCAACCGCTTGCACTCAATGCAACTGCCAGCGTGGCGGCGAATGGTCGAGACGCCGGGAATATTAGGGTGTTAGGGGACCTGAGTTTGACGGGTCTCTATGACCTAGGCGTCACTCTCGATGCGCTTCAGCTAGTGGAACTCCAACCCTATATTCAGGACGCCACGATTGCTGGCGCGCTCTCTGGAACAATCCGTATGGAAGGCGCAGAGGGCGTCGTGTCGAAGGTGGAGTCGGATCTCGAGGTCGCTCGAATGGTCGTCAAGAGTTTCGGCCTCGACCTAGTCGGGGAGTTTGATCTCGAGGCGAATCAAGCCCTCGATGAGCCTGTCGATTTTGAGGCAATGCTCGATCTTGGATCAGAGGGCAGCGCCAATATCTCGGGCAAGGTGGGGCTGAATGGCGCGCTCGATGCTGTAATAGATTTGACGTCCTTCGAGCTTGCACCCTATGCCGCTTTGGCCGAGCAGGAATTGGACGTGAGCGGGCGAGCGACTGGCCGAGTCGAGATTACGACGACAGCGGATGCGGGATTGGCTCGGCTCGAAACCGATTTGAAGATCCTGAACGCACGTTATGCGGATGCGGCGCTTGCGCTGGGAGGCACGCTAGATTTGGAACTCGGCCTAGAAGGGCTCGAGCCTACGGATCCCGTTCGGTTTGATATCGCACTTGCGCTGGACGATGGCGGCGGACTCATCGACGCAGAGGGCAAGGCGACGATGGGCGGTGCGGTGGATGTGAAACTCGCCCTTGAGAACATGGACCTTTCGCCGGCGGCTCATTGGGTGCCTGGCGGGAGTAAAATTGCCGGTCGGCTGACCGGCGACGTCGACCTTGTAATGAGCGCCGATAGCGTGATCGAGAGCGTTTCGGCAAAGCTTGCGGTCGCGGAAGCACGAGTTGTTAGCGACCTGCTAGATGTCTCCGGCCGATTAGATTTCGATATAGAGCGCGTTGGAAAGGAACCGATTCAACTGACGGCAGAGCTTAAGCTCAATGACGGAAGTGCGCTGATCGCGACGGGAACCTCGACGGAAGCGGGCGTCGTTGATCTCAAGGCGAGTCTCGAAGCCTTCGACCTAGCCATGGCGCGCCCCTTCTTGCCGGATCCTAAAATGAAGCTTGCCGGAGTAGCAAGTGGCGTCGGACGTTTGGTGGGGGATGCCGCGTCGCCGGAGTTTCTATCTTTCGACGTGGGCATCGAGGCCGGTGCTTTCATTACAGAAGACTACTCAGTTGAAGGCCCGTTCCTGGCTGTTATCAAAATAAAGGAACCTCTGTCTCAGCCGCGTGGGCGAATCGACCTTGATTTGACCGGGGCCAGCCTTCGCTATCTCGACCAATTCACAAAGCCGGCGGGAATGCGTGCGGAGATGACGACGCAGTTTGTCCCCGAAGAATCGGGGGAGATCGTTTTCGAGAGCAAGCTCAAGCTTCGCGATGTCGACGAAATCCTGTTGCAAGGGGCCATCGGTGAAACGACTTCTGTTGCGCTAACGACGAAAAAATTCAATCTCAATGGGTGGTCGGAGATTTTCCCAGTCCTTGATGAATACAAAGTTGATGGCGAGATTGCTTTCGATGGCTTGAGTGTTGAGTTAGTCGAGGGCGTGCCTAATGAATTTGGAGGCCGAATTTCTCTGCACGGGGTCGGTGTGAACGTCCTCGAATCGGGACAAGTTCGTTTGAGAGGGACAATTCTTGGTGAAGGGAACCGCATCCGAACGCAAGGACTGAAGGCATTAGTCGGAGGCGTAGTGCTCGGAATCAAGGGGGGGATCGAGGAGTTCCTAGATGAGGGCCGATTCGACCTGGAGATTGCGACGCAAGGCGAGGCAGAAACAAATGATGTGTTGTCAAACCTGACGACCAGCAAGGATATCGTGTTCGGTGCGCTGGATTTCAAAGGGCAGGTCACGGGGCGTCTGGGTGAGCCTCGTGGGGTGACGGAGACCTTGGCGGGAAATGTTCGATTTTCGATCGGTGAAGGGGAAGGTGGCGAGCTCCGAGGGGTTTCGATTCTTCAAACCGTGCTCGATCAGATCCCCTTATTAGGCGGTGCCGCACGGCTCTCGCAGCCTTTTCGGAGAGGCAGCTCAGTAGATCACTATTTCGCGGAGCGCTTTGATGTGATCGAAGGCGATTTCGTTGTCGGTGAAGGAAAGATTGTGGCAGAAACCCTTAGGCTTGCCTATCCCGGATACGAAGCGCGCTTGCTAGGTCCTCTTCGACTGCGAGATCTGACAGTCGACATGACTGGGGAGCTGTTGCTTAAAGGCGATCTCGTATTAGCACTTGGCGGGTTCGCGGGGGCGCACCTCGCGGATCGGAAGCCCATTCGGATCGAATTGGCTCGCGTGACGAATACGTTGAGCGACCCGAAGGTTGTGCTGACCAAGTCGACTTTGGCAGCGGTTCCTAAATTGCTCTTTCAGGCGACTGGGCTCGATACGATCACTCTGGGAATTGGGAAGGGTGTCGGGAAAGCACTTGATCGCGTCATCCACACCGGCAACTAACAGGCAGCTCGATGGCATCGCGCGGCTGGAATTGACGCTCGCTGTCAAACGGTTCTCTGTTTCTGCGAAAATCGTCATGGCTCCTTACGTTTGTGAGACGGGTCACGCGAGGATTCTATGTGCTTTTGATAGGTAGGAGTCCTCAGCTGAACTCAAAATCTGCCGATAGTGACTCGGGAGCCGAGCATGTCGATCACAGTTCTTTGTGTATGCAAAAGTCGCGAGATCTCTCGGTTCGAAGCTGAAGCCCTTGAAGCCGAGAGGGATGTGGTTCTGTGTGTCCACGATGGATGGTAGACCTTTGATGATCCGCGTTCCGGGCAACCGGACTTTGCGGTCATGGATATTCTCCTGCCGCGCCAGGATGGATTCGAAGTGCTCGCAGGAATGCGTGACTTTGAGTCTCTGCGACAGACGCGGGTGCCGTTCGTGAATGACGGTGATGTGACCGCGGATCAGTCGGCGCGCGCTATGGCGCTCGGTGCGATTGGAATGGGAACCACGCCGCCTGCGGCGGAACAACTGGTTTCTCCAATCGCGAAATTTGTTAAGCCTGAGTCTGGAGACGTGATATCTGAAAATTGGATTCCATCGACCGGAACTCTGAGAGAGATTCAGATTCCGAAGCTTCTGCACGGGCTTCACGTCGATCGATACGATGGCGTGCTGCTGCTCGACCACAGAAAGAAGAAGAAAGCGGTCGAGTTTCGTGATGGCTGTCCGGTTTCTGTTAAATCGAATCTGATTTCGGAATGCTTTGGCGGTTATCTCCTTCGCGAAGGGCAGGTTTCGAAGGAAGCCTATGAAGAGTCGACGAAGCGCATGTGCGCGGGAGAAGGTCTACAGGGGCAGATTCTAGTCGCGATGGATGTCCTCGACGAAGAGGAGATGGTTGCGGCGCTGCGTGAGCATGCACTCGAGAAGTTCTTTGAGATTTTTAGTTGGCGGGATGCTCAATTCGCCACCCGGTCTCGCGCCCATGTGCAGCGAGGCTCGAGCCTTGTCCCAGAAGGGCATCCTTCTGGCTTGATCGTAGAAGGTGTACGCCGCGCCTACTCACGAAAGCAGATCGATAGATATTTCGACGCGAATTCTGCGGCTTACCTTGTTCCGGTCGCTTCGAGCGCGGCAGAGTTCACCGAAGTCGGCCTTTCGGAACGCGAACTCGTTTGGATCGGTGCGCTTGATGGGTCGATGACGCTCAAAGTAGTGTTGAAAGAGGAAGAGTGGGTTCGTCGGCTCGTGTTCGGGTTGCTCTCGATCGAGTTGCTATCAATCGGCGGAAATGAAGAGAATGCGAATGGCGCGGGGGCAATCATTCTAGATCGCTCGGTGCGAACAGATACCGCGGACGATCAGTCGATTCGGGTCGAACTCGCTGTACTTGCGAATCGAATTCGCAACAAGGATCACTTTCAGGTCTTGGAGGTCGAACGCTCCGCGAGCGACGAGGAAATTCGCATCGCTTATGCGTGTCTCGCCAAGCGAACGAACCCCGATCAATTCATGGGGGCCAGCAGCTCGGTTCGAGAGCTTGCCTCGCAAGTTTTCGAACGTGTAGCCGAGGCTTACGGGAGTATCTCGACGAGCGAAGGTAGGACCCTTTATGCGATTCAACTCGCTCGTGACAAGAAGCTCGATGCGGTTCCAGATGAGGGCCGGCTGGCCCTAGGGGCGGAGATCGAATTCCAAAAAGGCGAGTCTAAGATGGCCGCACGGGATTATGAGGGAGCGCTTCTCTGCTTTGGAAAGGCGATGGGGAAATTCCCGTCAGAGGGCGAATATCGCTCCCACTACGGTTGGTGCCTTTACCTTTGTCACCAGGACAACGAAGTCATGCTGGGCGAAGCACTTGAGCATTGTCGTGAGGGCCTCAAGCTGGCAAAGGACCGGGAGAAGCCCTATCTCCTGCTGGGCCGACTTTACAAGGCGATGGGCAAGGTTGGTGCTGCGAAAAAGATGTTCTCGCGCGCCGCCCAAATTAGACCGCAGTGCGTCGAAGCGATGCGAGAGCTGCGAATCATGAATATGCGTCGCGAGAAGACGCAGGGGTTAGGCAAGGTCGTCCTGAAACGATTCTTTCGCCGCTGGCGAGCGGAAGAAGGTCGCAGGTAGCGCCTCTGCCTCCCGTGCACGCCGGCTCGCGAGATCTACGAAAGGCGACAGTCATGGGAAAAAATGCAGCGAAGGGCGTTACAGGCAAAGAGATCTGGATCGACGGCGAGTGGGTCGATTGGGATCAGGCCAACGTTCATATCCTGACCCATACGCTTCATTACGGACTCGGTGTATTCGAAGGAATTCGCTGTTATGCAGGTGTCGACGGCCGATCCTCTGTCTTTCGATTGCCTGAGCATATTCAGAGGCTCTTTGATTCGGCAAAGATCAACTTGATGGAGATACCCTTCTCGCAGGATGAACTCGCCGAGGTCACGCTTGAATCTCTGCGGCGCAACGATCTCGCCGAGGGTTATATTCGGCCTCTTGCCTTCATCGGCGATGGCGCCATGGGTTTGCATCCTGGCGATAATCCCGTGCGCGTCGCGGTCATCGCTTGGGAGTGGGGCAGCTATTTAGGAGACGAGGGTGTCGAGCGCGGCATCCGCGCAAAGATCTCGACGTTTGCACGGCATCACGTGAACGCGAAGATGACGAATGGGAAAACCTGCGGCGACTACGTCAACTCGATTCTCGCGAAGCGTGAGGCGCTTCTGGACGGCTTCGATGAAGCGATCATGCTCGATACCCAGGGCTTGGTCTCAGAGTGCACAGGCGAAAACATCTTCGTCGTGCGAAACGGCAAAATCAAAACACCGCCGCTCTACAGCGTACTCGACGGTATTACTCGCGATTCAATGATCGAAGTGGCTCGGCGCTGTGGTTATGTCGTGGAAGAATCGCAGATCACGCGCGACGATCTTTATGTCGCTGACGAAATTTTCCTGACCGGGACAGCCGCCGAAGTAACGCCGATTCGCGAGGTTGACTACCGCACGATCGGTGAGGGCAAGCGAGGTCCCGTGAGCGAAGAACTTCAGAAAGCCTTCTTCGACATCGTGACCGGTAAGGATGCACGTTACGACCGTTGGCGGAGCTTTCTCTAGAGTGCGCTCGGGACCGTCCTTGAGATTTTCCCTTAGCCGTCTCTTCGGGGCTTTCTCAAGGGCATTTCTGAGCGGCCCGCCGGTGCGTCGTTTAGGGCCGGTAGTAGCCCGTTGTCCCGAATGGCTTGGCCATGCGAGGTCTAGCCAGCCCGTTCTGTGCTGACTTCGTAAGGAAGGCGCTGCTCACGGCATTGTTCTCTCGTTAGGCTGGCCGCTGACAGGTCCTAAATGATAAAGACGGCCATAGGACAGTGGTGCTGACGACGGTAATTCTTGTCCGGCGGCGAAACGACTCTGGCCTAACCGAGGACGAACCCGCAGACGGCGCGTTCAAAGCCTTCGGGATTATCTGTCGCGACGGAATGTGCGGCCTGGGGCACGACTTCGAGACTGCCGTTCGGAAGGACGTCGTCCACCATTCGATCTGCGGTATCAGGTGAAAGAATATCAGAGGCGGCCCCTCGGAC
>DGPZ01000131.1 GCA_002390675.1 Deltaproteobacteria bacterium UBA4427 | reverse complement strand
ACTCGCGACCATCGCGGCGAGTCGTTCGCTCGTCTCCGCCACTTCCTCAAGAAGGATCGCATTCGCTTGATCCCGATCCGCGAGTTCCTCTTTTAGCCGAGCGATCTCGACCTCGCGCCCGACGACCTCCCCTTCCAGCCTAGCGGTGGTCTCTCTCGTACTCGTGACCATCGCGGCGAGTCGTTCGCTCGTCTCGGCAATTTCCTCACGAAGGATCGCGTTCGCTTGATCCCGATCCGCGATCTCACCCTCTAACCTGACCACCTCTCCTTCCAGACGGGTGGTGGTCTCTGTCGTACTCGCGACCATCGCGGCGAGTCGCTCGCTCGTCTCGGCCGCTTCCTCAAGAAAGATCGCGTTCGCTTGATCCCGGTCCGCAATCTCACCCTCTAACCCGACGACCTCTCCTTCCAGACGGGCGGTGGTCTCTCTCGTACTCGTGACCATCGCGGCGAGTCGTTCGCTCGTCTCGGCCGCTTCCTCAAGAAGGATCGCGTTCGCTTGATCCCGATCCGCGAGTTCCTCTTCTAGCCGAGCGATCTCGGCCTCGCGCCCGACGACCTCCCCATCCAGCCGAGCGGTCGTCTCTGTCCTACTCGTGATCGTCGCGGCGAGTCGTTCGCTCGTCTCGGCCGCTTCCTCGGTCTTTTCGCGCAACGCACGTTTGATCCGATCGAACTCAGCCCCTTGATTGGACAAGGCGGATCGCAGCGCGAGTTCATCCTGCCCGGCTCGCACGACCCGTTCACGAAGCAACTCCACTTCAGGCGCGAAGCGACGGAGCCCTACAAGCTCTTGTTCGCGTTCTGAAAGAGTCGCATCGAGCCGCGACATTCCCTGACGCAACTCGTTCACTTCGCTTTCGAGGGGTCGAAGGCGAGCGACCGCACGTACCTCATCATTTAGTCGCGCTTCGAGGTCACGGATCCGCCGCCTCGTATGATGGAGTTCATCTTCCGCTTCCCGCGCCGCAGAAAGTCGAATCATCTCGGGCGCGTCTAGGCGCTCGCCGGAAACCTCCTTGAGTTCGCTCAGAATCACTTCTAGTTGTTCGCCGCCACCGTGACTCGCGGACTGCGGATTCGACAGCCACATCACGAGCATCCGAATGCTGCCCACCAGCTCATTCATCCTGGCTTCAACACTCGTTGGCGCAATCGACTGGGCCTCGAATTGCGCTTCGATCGCGGTCAACTGCGCTCCTCGGTGATCGAGTTCCTCGCGTAGGCGGTCTGCGTCTTCGCGCAAACGCGAGGCATTGTCAGCCTCCTCGCGGCGACGATGTTCGGCACTGGCCACCACTGGGCCAAAGGCCTCCTCTGCCGCGCCAAACGCGGCCGCGATCGAATCAAGGGCCTTCGCGGAGAGCTTCTTTCCGCCTGCCGAAACCTTCGAGGCACGTTGTGTCCAGGCGTAGGCCTTCCGGACCCATTCTCCCACGTCGGCACGAACCTTGATTCCCTCACTCGGAGAGATGTGATGGCGCAGGGTGTCGGTCAAGAAGTCGTCGATCTCGGCTTCCGCCCGCCTTCCCATGCGCGGGAAAGCCAGGTCGAGATCGCCGCTAATGCGCTCGACGACCGATCGCCAATCCGTCAACAGCTGATCGTAGGTCACGAACGTGCGCGGCTTACCCCGGGTGTCGCGCTCTGCGCACAAGACATGCTGGAGCCACAACAAACGCCCCCGCTGTTCATCGACCCCCTCTGATCGAGCAAGCGACGCGGACACCTCCAGCGGGTTTCGAATAGGGATCACAAAACACGGATCAACTTCGAGCGCGCCGAGTACCTGAATCCAAAACGGCACGAGACGGCAGATACGTGGATCTTTGACCGCAATGAGAGGAGCATTACCAAACTCATCGAGAACGACTTCGGCCATCCGCTCCACGAACTGAGCGACGAGCCCCGAGCGTTCCCAACCCTCAGCGAGTGGAGACAGATCATGCCAGCTAGTGCCGAGGGCGCCGAGCATTTCCTCGTGGAGATCGAGGATCGGAGTAGATTCGTAATAGCCCCGCGCGTTGAATTCCGACGTATCCAGCGGCGTCTTAGGCAACGCGGCTCCGCCCATCCCGAGCACGCGCGTTAGGGCCGAGGTGCCGCTTCGATGCATTCCGAGAACGACGACGGCTCTGCGTTTCGCGGTCGACTTGGATCGTGACGGAGGACTCACGGCGTGACTGTCTCAGGCCCTCGCTGGCGGAGCATATTGAGGTCCTCCTCCGAGATCGGCGGATAAGGGTTCTCAAATGACTCCCGTACCCCTGTCGGAATCAGACGCATCGGTGCCTCCGCAAAATCGCGGTCCACATGTGGCGGCATCTCATCCATACCGCGCCGAAGGGCCTCGAGCTCTTCGGCGGTTGGCTCCGCCATCCCGCGCTCGAAATCCCGCGCTACTGAGGGAGGCATAGGTCGTTCCTGGGCCTCGCGGATCTCGCGTAAACGAACCGCATCTTCGTTATCCAAGCTCGTGTCCAAGTCGCCGATCTTGCCGAGTACGGCGGAATCGGAAGTTCCGCGTCCGATTTCTTCAACGGCTGGTGATGGATCCGGCGCGGATCCGGTTCGAGATGTAATCGCTGACGTTTTCGACGCTTCTTTCGGCTCTGCCGTGGTGGACTCCGACGTTTCTTCGCCTCCTCCAAATACGACTAACAGCGCGACAAGGACGAACACCACCGAGACCGCTACGACCACTCGCGACATCGCGGGGCTTCCACTCTGCTCACTCACTCAATTCCCTCGCTTTTCTTGCATGGCTAGCCTGTTTTATCGGGCCTGCGTCTCTTCTGTCTTGCGGCTGTGTCGTCCGTCTTTGTGCATGAGANNCGGGCGGAAGCTGACTTCGGAGGTGCCCGAGAGGTCAACTTGCCCGGTGAGCCGCATTCGTTCCGTCGGCAAAATCTTGAACATCGCCCCATCCACGATTCGGTGCAGATAGGTCTCTTCGCCTTCGATGAGGGCCAGAACTCCCGCGTTCAAGAAATATGTTCCGGGCACGAGATTTGCTACGAACGAAAACTCGACTTCCATGCGCGTACCCGCATCAATGTCATCAACCGCCTCTCCCGGCGAATGCGAAGCCTGGCCGCCGAGTTCGAAACCTGTCACGAGCCGCATCATCATTCCGAAGCGCACTCCACGCGCCGCCTCGAGAAACAGGACGTCATACGCATAACGGTACTCGAGCCCCGCCTTCACGACGTTCACGGCGACACCGTCAGGGGTCAATATCCGCAAATTCTCGATTTGTGCCGTGCCCTGACCATACTCGACGGTGCTCTCAGGGCTCATTTCGGGATCGAAACGGCCGTAGTCAACCGGATCGTCCATTGCGACCTTAGGCACCGACTCGAGGTCATCCTGATCCCCTAGCTCCTCGGTTGCTCCGTAATCTCCTTCTAAGTTGAGTGTTCGAATCTCGTCTCGCACCTCTTCATCGAGGCCTGGAGGCGTAAAAAGCAATCGCTGATGGTGAGTGATCACCGTCTTAGGGTCGGCATCGAGCAAGCACTCTCCCGCGTCCATCAAGATCGCTCGATCGCAGAGTTCGATTACTAGGTTCGGTGCGTGTGAGGCAAATAGGATGGTCGCGCCCTGGGCCTTGATCTCTTCGATCCGAGCGAAACATTTCCGAGTGAAAGCTTCGTCACCGACCGCCAACACTTCGTCCATCACCAGGATCTCCGGCTCGGTAGAGATCGCCGCCGCGAAAGCGAGACGCGAATACATACCGCTCGAATAGCGCTTAACTGGCTGATCGAAGAATTCACCGATATCGGCGAAGTCGATCACCGTCTGTATTCGATCGATTGCCTCTCGGCGCGGCTGACCTAACATCACCGCGTTCAAGAGAACGTTCTCACGACCCGTAAACTCGGGGCTGAACCCCGCGCCCAGTGCGAGAATGGGCGCCACCCGACCGCGGAGCTGCACGTCCCCAGAACTCGCGGCCAGGATCCCGCAGATCATATTCAAAAGCGTCGACTTACCCGAACCATTTCGGCCCACGATGCCCACACATTCGCCCC